>JAKFCK010000074.1:0-3032 GCA_036676685.1 Chitinophagaceae bacterium
TTATCTTTGTCCGTTGGTATCAATTCATATTCCGGTTGGCCGGGTACAAACACAAAAAGTGTATTTTCTCCTTTTACATAAACTTTGGCCACGATACCCCCCAGCGAATAATCTCCCAGGTATTTTTGAAGGCTATCTTTCGACAGCGGTTTAGCTTTAGGCATCCTGGTGAACAGGATAGGTTTAGCGGGGCCTTCCAGGGGCATGGACGCAGATATAATATTGCCGCCTTCATCCATCCGGAAGCTGATCTTTATCCCATCAACATTGGAAGTATCGTTATCAGCCAAATCATTTTTATCCCATAGGTTGAATATGTCGTAGTGGTAATGCCTCAGGTACAATTTTTCATTGGGTACCCTCAGGAATAACGAATCTTTTTCCAGGGAGATCTCGAAACTTTCCTGCCCGGCAGAAGTATAGACGCCGGGATAATCACTCAAAACATGGGAGGTTGACGTTCCTCTTTTTCGACTGGAAATATTGGTTTTTGCTGCAGCTTTTGCCTTTGCCTTTGCTGCGGTGTCTGCACTAAAAGCCTGCGTATGCCAATCCCGGTATGGCACCCGCAACATCCGGTCACTGAAAAGATTCCTCACCTGTGCAGGTACCTGGGAGCCATTCTGGTTGCACAACACCACTATACCGATACTATCACTGGGAAAAAAGGAAGTACTGGCGCTAAAGCCATTGATATTCCCGCCGTGTTCTACCCTGTAATGACCGCGATAGCTACTCAGCATCCATCCGAGTCCGTAAGTGGAGAGGTACATATCCGGTCTCTCCCTGGAGGGTAAAGAGCCAGACACCACCATTTGCGAACTCATCGCTTCTCCCACATATGCCGGCGGCAATATTTCCTTGCCCTGGAACTTCCCCGCGTTGATCCACAACATCAACCACTTCGCCATATCATTTACACTACTGTTGATGCTACCGGCAGGGGCCATACCACTGATATCATAATAATCCATTTTATCGATAACACTCTCTTTTTTTACACCGTACCCTGCAGCAAAGTCAGCTGATTATATCCACTCCGCCAGGGAAACAGTAGAGTTATTCATACCGAGCGGTTTGAAAAATTTCTCCCGGATATTATCCTCCCAGCTTTTACCGGTGATCTTTTCTGCCACCGCTCCCTGTAACAAATACATAAAATTGTTGTATTGCCACTTTCTTCTCAGGGGTTCTGAAGGTTCCATATATTGTACACGCTGCATCAAAGTATCTCTTGACCGGGAAGGAAAAAAGAACCAGGAATAATCGTAACGGCTTACGCCTGTGCGATGGCTCATCATGTCCCTCAGGGTAACATTATTATTCATTTCATTATTGTAAAAATTAAGGGCAGGCAGGTAATTTTTTACCGGCTTATCGATGTCGACTTTACCATCTCTGGCCAGCAGGCCGATCAGTGCGGCCGTAAACGCCTTGGTGCAGGATCCTATTGCAAACTGGGTATTTGTTGTTACGGGTGCCTTCTTTTCCCAATCTTTGTAGCCAAAACCGCGGGCGTATATGACTTTGTTCTTCTCCACAACCGCAACAGCAAACCCCGCAGCTTTCCAATCTTTCATTATTCTTTCAAAAGCGGTATCCAACCCGGTAAATCGTGGATCATCAGACCTGTCTTGCGCACATATGGAAAGGGCAAAAAGGGAAAATAAAATGGTAATAAATAATCTCATAAGCGTAAAAATTATTGCTGTTTATGAATAATGTTTGTGATCGAAAACAGGGGGAATTTTATTTGCCCAAAATAACATCCTATTTTCGAAAAAATGAAAATAATATGATCCCCCGAATTGCATTGAAAGCCGAGACAAAACTTGTGGGTAAGTGCATGTTGATGTCCTTTGCAAACGACCATACTAAAGACTTATGGCAGGGTTTTATGCCGCTGAGGCGGCAGCTGGTGAATACTATATGTGATGACCTCTACTCCCTCCAACTTTATCCTCCCGGTTTTTTTGAGCATTTTAATCCTGCTGCAAACTTTGCAAAATGGGCTGCAATGGAAGTCAGCAGCTTTACGGAAATTCCGGCCGGGATGGAGCCTTTTACGATAAGCGCCGGCAATTATGCTGTTTTTACCTACAAAGGTGCTGCGAGTGAAGCCGCTGCCGTGTTCAACTACATACTCGGCACCTGGTTACCATCTTCAACCTTTGTACTTGACGACCGCCCACATTTTGAAATACTCGGGGAAAAATTTAGCAAGGATTCCCCCTTATCAGAGGAAGAAATATGGATACCTGTCAAAAGCAGGTGAACCGCTGTAATTACTTAACTCAACCGCAGTGAAGATTGGAAGCGTACCATACTTATACCTGAGCTGTTGACGTGTACAAGAAACGGGGGCGATGAAAGGTGCAATAAGAGTTGTTATACGTTTTTCGTAAATGCGTTATCTAACCTTATCGTGTTCACACGGTCTGGTCACGGCGACCATAACCGAATAAATATTTTTCTTTTCATTACGCGACTACTCTTTTACTCTTCTCACAAAAAATCCTTTGTTTTTAAATTTTATGCCGTTCACACAACCAGCAAAACCGTTTGCGCAAAAGACATTTATCACCGCTACCTATCTTTTATTTTGGATCTTAAAATGAAAATAAAACCAGTAAAAAAAAACAACATGAAAAAGTTATCATCCACTTTTATCCCCGAAACAAAAAATTTTAGCCTGATGTTGTTTTATGTCCTGGCACCTGTCCTCTTTTTTGTTTTATCCTGCTCAAAAGAAGCTGCTTTTGATGAATCCGGGACGTCAGCAGCCATCGCGGTAATACCGGGCGAAACCGCACCTGAATCTTTTAAAAGCGCGGGACTTTCGCACACTACCTTACTGGAGTTAATGCAGGCAAGGGCTGCCACAGCCCGGTACCATAACATTGAGAATGCCTTCGCTGATGGATATGCAGACATCAATGTGGTGATCCCCAATATGGGTTATCACTTCATGAAAACTGCATGGGTAGATGCACAATTTGAAGTAACTAAACCAGAAATACTTGTTTATAACA
>JAKFCK010000075.1:0-4369 GCA_036676685.1 Chitinophagaceae bacterium
ATAATCTAATTGCCGAAGGAAAGGCAACACCCATGATTGTGGTCATGGACAGGGGTTATGCCACTGATCCTGCAAGACCCATCACTACAACTTCCGGCCCTAATGCCAGGACTTCATCCAATAATGTATTCCCGGAAGTACTTGTAAAGGAAATTTTACCGATGGTTGAGAAAAATTTTCGAACCCTTACGGGCCGGGAGTACCGCGCAATGGCCGGCCTCTCGATGGGTGGGTTTCAAACCTTTCAAACCACTATGACCAACCTTGACAAGTTCGCCTATATAGGTGGATTTAGCGGTGCCGGTTTTCTGCAAGCGGGTACTGATATAAAACAGATGTATAGTGGAGCGTGGGCAGATGCAGAAGCCTTCAATAAAAAAGTGAGACTGGTTTACCTGAGCATTGGAACGACAGAACCCGAACGAATGTATAACGGGGTGAAGAATTTTCATGAAGCATTGGAAAAGGCTGGCATCAAACACGTGTATTATGAATCTCCCAATACTGCCCACGAATGGCAAACATGGAGAAGGTCGTTGAAGCAATTTGCAAGCCTGATCTTTAAGAAATAAAAGCTGCTAAGCAGGGGTTAAAAGTAATCCGGCTATTCAGGTAAATAAACAAGGAGAAATGAAGTCAAATTATTGCCATATCATCGGGCTGATAAGTTTATTTTTTATTGCGATATCTAATTCGTGTACTAAAAAAAGCGATTCATTAGCAGCACCAATATCACCTGTTGTTTACGAAGCAGCGGTAACTATACTCGCGTCAGAAAATAAGCAGGTTATACAAGGCTTCGGATGCGCCACCGTTTTTAATCCTCCTAATACGACCGCTCTAACTACGCAGGAGTTTGACAGGCTTTTTGCATCCGGAAATGGCCAGGTAGGTTTAAACTTTCTAAGAATAAGGATTGCCTCCGATGATGCATGGAGAGAAGTTGAACTCAATAACGCTAAAGCTGCTATGCTACGGGGTGCAAAAGTATTTGCAAGCCCGTGGAGCCCGCCGGCCAGGATGAAAACCAATAACAGTATTATAGGCACAGGTGGAAAACTGAAACCTGATAGTGCCGCAGCCTATGCGAAATATTTAAATGACTTTGCTGTTTATATGGCTTCTAACGCTGCACCTCTGTATGCCGTTTCTGTTCAGAACGAACCTGATTGGGCGCCGGATTACGAAGGCTGTGCCTGGACGGCAACCGAAATGAGAGACTTCTTAAAAAACCACGGTGCGCTCATTACAGCCACCCGTTTAATGGCTCCTGAACTTGTTAATAATAATCAAACCTACGTAAATACCATTTTATCTGACGACGCCGCTGCTGCTAATATTGACATCCTGGCCACGCATATTTATGGAGGTGGTATTGTTGAAAATCAGTTAGCAAAGAGTAAGGGGAAGGAGATATGGATGACTGAACATTTAGACACCCTCACGACTTATGCAGCCAGCCTTAATACCGCTGTTGAAATACATGATTGTTTTACCAAAGCAAATTTCAGTGCATATATATGGTGGTATGGAAAACGTTTTTATGGATTAATAGGCCAGGATGGAGCCGTAACAAAAAGGGGTTATGTGGTTTCACAATTTTCCAGGTTTATTGAAGAAGGAGCTGTGCGTTTAGGCTCAACGTCAAATTCAAGAGCCGAGGTTTTAATATCTGCTTATAAAAATGGTACAAAGAAAGTAATTGTAGCTATTAATCCGGGCCCGGTTGATATAAAGCAAACGATTTTTTTCCAGGGTGCTTCTGCCGTATCAGTTATTCCTTACCTGACAACATCAACAAACAATGTAGAACAAGGTACAGCTATTACCCTTACCGATAATAGCTTTATATCTACTATCCCTTCAAAAAGCATCGTAACTTTTGTTGAACAATGATGTTTATGTCGCATCTCCGTTAAATGACTAAAATAAAATACTGAAATTAAATGTACAGAAACATGTCTTCCTCTTTACAATCCTGTTACTTAATTTTTTCATTTTTGCATTGCATATGTGCATTGAGAAAGAAAACGGCAGACATGGTTACCACACCCGTCTTTTCAGCTCTGATTGTAGCGGATATAAACTCTTCATGGAAAGCCGGGATTAAGTTGTTTTTATCAGGGTTTATATTCTTACTTATTAAGAAGAAAACAATCCGCTTTTTTTTAGTGATACTCTTATCACCTTCTGTCATTCATGCACAGGAGGTAATTAACCTGTACGAGGGTGATGCTCCTGATTCAAAAGCTACCCGGGTAGGGGACAACCGCATACTGCTATCTAATGGAATGTATAGACGTGTTACCAAACCAACGCTGGAAATTTATTTGCCGGAAAAGGAAAAGGCTTCTGGTGCTGCAGTCATCATTTGCCCTGGTGGTGGATATAGCGTAATCGTTTACCAGGGCGAAGGTATCAATACAGCAAAAGCATTTGCCAAAAATGGTGTGGCTGCTTTTGTTTTAAAATACCGTCTTCCTGACGATTCCACAATGTTAAATAAGACCATAGGTCCATTGCAGGATGTGCAACAAGCAATCAAGCTCGTCCGGGAAAATGCATCCGGATGGGGTATAGATAGTAACAAAGTTGGAATAATGGGGTTCTCTGCCGGTGGTCACCTGGCCGCAACAGGTGCTACCCATTTTACTAAATCCTACATTAAAAATATCAACGCGACCAACCTGCGCCCTGATTTTCAAATTTTGGTCTATCCTGTTATCAGCATGCAGGACAACCTGACGCACAAAGATTCGAGAAGAAATTTACTGGGCAGCCAACCTTCAAAAGAAATGATAGACCTATTTTCCAATGAATTGCAGGTGACAAAAAATACTCCTCCGGCATACCTGACACATGCCGCTGACGATGTTACCGTGGACGTAGATAACAGCATTGCGTATTTTGAGAAGTTACGGCACCAGAAGGTGGATGTTGAAATGCATATTTTTCCGGGAGGAGGTCATGGCTTCATCTTCCGGCAGGAAGGCTGGATGACGCCATTATTCCAATGGATGAAGGTCAATAAGTGGGTAAATTAATTAAGATGCAAATACTCAGACAATATTTCGGGACGAAGATGGTTGACACTGCGAGGTTTGCAGCACTCTCATGTATGTTAATGCTGGCCTGGGCCATGGCTTATTCACAGCCAACAAAGGTGTCAATCGTGGTAGATGTGAAAAAACCTGTTGGCGAAATGAAACCGATCTGGGCCTGGTTTGGATACGATGAACCCAACTACACAACAAGGCAAAACGGAAAAAAATTATTGACTGAACTGCAGCAGTTAAGTCCTGTCCCGGTTTATGTGCGGGTGCACAACCTGCTCACTTCAAAAGGCAATAGCGCAGGGCCGGACCTTAAATGGGGCTACACCGATGCTTATAAGGAAGATGCTAATGGCACGCCTGTTTATAATTGGGTGGTGGTTGACAGCATTGTTGATACCTACATTCAGAGAGGTATGAAACCCCTGATGGAAATCGGTTTTATGCCAAAGGCACTTTCTAATAAACCGGAACCTTATGAACACAGTTGGAGCAAGGGCGGTAATATCTGGACAGGCTGGACCTACCCACCAAAAGATTACAACAAGTGGAGAGAATTAGTCTATCAATGGGTAAAACATTCAATAGAACGTTACGGAAAGCAGGAGGTGCAAACATGGCTGTGGCAGTTATGGAATGAGCCGGATATTGGTTATTGGTCCGGCACCTTTGAGGAATACTGCAAACTGTATGATTATACCGCTGATGGCATGAAGAAAGCCTGCCCCGAATGTATCATCGGTGGCCCGCACACCACCAACCCGGGCGGAGAAAAAGCCTTTACTTACCTAACAAAGTTTATTGAACATTGTCTGCGCGGGCAAAACTACGCAACCGGGAAAAAGGGCACACCACTCCAATACATCGGCTTTCACGCTAAAGGAGCGCCGGAGCTGGTAAACGGCCACATTCGCATGAATATGGGTACTCAACTAAAAAGCATCGACCGCGCCTTTGAAAAATTAAACCAATACCCGGAATTAAAGAACATTCCCATCATAATTGGAGAGAACGATCCTGAAGGATGTGCTGCCTGCTCCGAAAAGCGGGAACCGAAATATGGCTATCGTAACGGGACAATGTACCCTGTTTATACAGCTTCCTCTTATGCGCGGATATATGAACTGATGGATAAGTATAAGGTGAACCTTAAGGGAGCCGTGAGCTGGTCATTCGAGTTTGAAGACCAGGAATGGTTTGCTGGTTTTAGGGATTTAGCAACGAATGGAGTGGATAAGCCCGTGCTGAATGTATTTAGAATGTTTGGAATGATGCAGGGAAAAAGGGTAGCAGTGAAAGCCGATAATGGTATGAGC
>JAKFCK010000076.1:0-9675 GCA_036676685.1 Chitinophagaceae bacterium
AGATCGCGGCTTCCAATGTCTATGTGAAAAGGGCTAATACCTGGTATGCGATGTTTTATCATGAAACACCCATCACCCAATAACCTGGGGAATTAATTACACAACCTACTAAACAGCTGATAACAAGAATGCCTCACGGAAACGTGAGGCATTCTTGTTATAGTATCATTTATGATTACATCAGATCAAGCGCCATTGCAAACAGGGTAATATTAAATGGTAATATCATGGAGCAATACCCGCCGGCTACCGCATATACCCCAAAAAAAACTGCCACTGAAACCAGGAATAATATCCAGTAAAGCCCTGTTGATCTTTTATTTGTAGTCATATTGTTTTTAGTTTTTTGCAAATATAGGGGAGATGACATAAATCCATAGAAATTTTGAAGGCAAAAAGTTTTTAATAATTTAAAAAGTGCTATTTGTAAATTGCGTACCTAATACACATTGCATGACCATAAATTTTTATGTAGGATTTCGTTCACAACCCGGGCAGTCTGTTGCTTTAAAGCTTGGCCATACCAATAAACTTAAAGATATCTCTACTATAGAACTGCCGCTCCATTACCTGAATGAAACTTACTGGTCTGTCACATTGGATACCGGAGATTTTGAGGATGCCGAAGAATTTGAATACAGCTATATATACAGGGATACCAACAGGGGAGAACAAATTGAGTTTTGTAAACACTCCTTTCTTAACCTTAAGAAACTCGACGTAAAACAACTGGATGTCATAGATGAGTGGAGAGATGATTCACTGTTTGAAGACGTTTTCACTTCCAAACCTTTCGTTTCCGTATTAAACCAGGGCAGGGAAAAAGCGAAGGTGACTGACACCAAAAAACCTACTCATATATTTAAAGTCAAGGCACCGGCATTACAGCCCGGCAAAAGTATATGTATTACCGGGTCAGGAAAAAAACTAAAAGAGTGGGATAGCAACAAACCCTTGTTCATGGAACTAAAGAAGAACCAATGGGTATTAAAACTGAACCTCTCCAAAGAGCATTTCCCCCTTGAGTACAAGCTGGGGGTTTATGATCACTCCAGCAAAGAAATGGAATTTGAGGGCGGCAGTAACCGGCTTATTCCCGGGCCAGGGGAGAAATCCGCGCTCACCTTGCTGCAACTGGTGTTTAACTCACCCAAAGACCGCTGGAAAGGGGCTGGGGTAAACATCCCGGTGTCGTCCCTGAGAACTGCCAATAGCTGGGGAGTGGGTGAATTTACCGACCTGGACCTGCTGACTGATTTTTCAAAAGTTTCGGGTATAAAGCTGATACAGTTGCTCCCCATCAACGATACCACCTCCACGCATACTAACAAAGATTCTTACCCTTATTCCGCGGTTTCAGCCTTTGCCCTGCACCCGATATATTTAAATGTGCAAAAAATTGCAGTAGCGGCCGGCGTTGAGTTCACAGATGAAATGCGGATGCAGGTAAGGGAGCTGAACACCAAAAAATCTTTGCATTACGAGGAGGTGCTCGCATTAAAAAATGCAGCCATTCGGGAACTATACCTAAAGGATAAACACCAGTTCAAGGATGACTTCGGCTGGTTCAGCTTCTTCGATCTGAACAGGCACTGGCTGGTACCCTATGCAGCATATTGTTACCTGCGGGAAAAAAATAAGACTGCGGATTACAACAGCTGGGGAGAATATATGAGTTTCCAGGAAGACATGATCCAGGAGCTGGTGAGCCCCGAGAATGATTTTTATGATGAGGTTGCCATTCATTATTTTACACAATACCACCTGCACCTGCAGCTGAAGGATGCAGTGGATTATGCCCATAAGGCCGGTGTCATCCTCAAAGGAGACCTGCCTATCGGCGTGGGTCGGCACAGTGCGGATGCCTGGATGTACCGCCCGCTTTTTCACATGGATATGCAGGCGGGTGCCCCCCCTGATGCTTTTGCCACAAAGGGACAGAACTGGAGTTTTCCTACATATAACTGGGAGAAAATGGCCGAAGATAATTATGCCTGGTGGCGCCAGCGGATGGAACATATGAGCAACTATTTTGATGCTATCCGTATCGATCACGTGTTAGGGTTCTTCCGTATCTGGAGCATTCCGTTGGATGCTATCGAGGGAATACTTGGGCGGTTTTTCCCGGCCTGGCCCCTACGCAACTATGACTTTTATAATGCCGGCGTTCATTTTAATGAAGACAGGTATTGTACACCCTTTGTAACGGAAGACCTGCTGAGAAAATGGTTCGGGGAAAATGCCACGTTGGTAAAAGATTTGTTTCTCACGGACTACCGGTTCAAGCCGGCATTCAATACCCAGCGCAAAATAGCAGATCATATTAAAGATCACCCGGAGCATGCTCATTTGCAGCACGGGTTATTTGAACTGCTATCCAACGTGATCGCTATCAAAGACGATGCACTGGCGAGCCATTACCACCTGAGAATAAATATGTTTGATACCGATTCATTCAGGGCACTGTCACATTTTGAGCAGGAGGTGCTGAACCGGTTGTATAACGATTATTTTTTCCATAAGCAGAATGTCCTATGGGAGGAAGAAGGTATTAAAAAACTGGCTGCGCTTAAAAGCAGTACCAATATGTTGATCTGTGCAGAAGACCTGGGCATGGTACCAAAAATGGTGGAGGCTGTGTTGGATAACATGCAGATGCTGGCGCTGGAAGTGCAGCGGATGCCCAAGCGGCAAGGTGAAGTTTTTTCCAATCCTTATAATGCTTCTTACCTAAGCGTGGTTACACCATCCACCCATGATATGGCCAGCATCAGGGAATGGTGGGAGGAAAACAGGCAGGTAACACAGGATTTTTACAACCAGCAACTCTTACATTACGGCGAAGCACCTTATTTCGCCGAGCCCTGGTTATGCCGGGATATCGTGCAGCAACACCTGGGCTCACCAGCCATGTGGGCAGTTTTTCTTCTACAGGACCTGTTAAGTATGGATGAGGGCCTTCGAATTGATGACCCCAAAGCAGAACGCATCAACAACCCCGCGGATCCCGATCATTACTGGAACTACCGGATGCACATCAGCCTGGAATATTTGCTGGAGCAGGACGGGTTTATAGTTACACTTAAAAATATGATCAGCGAAAGTGGGAGATGACGTTTGTCAACTCAAAGGGCTATTGATTCATTCCGGGTATTTAGCTCTTTTATGGTTACTCTCCAATTATTAACTTCAAATAAGGTCCCCCTTTAGGGGACAGGGGTCTATGAAAGTATCTTTTAAAATACACAACCTTCCTTTCCGTCATCCTTTTACCATTTCCAAGGGGACTAAAACCCACCAGCCCACGTTTATCGTGGAGTTGGAGCATTTCGGTTTCAAGGGTTATGGAGAAGCGCCTGCCATCAGTTACTACAATATTCCGGTGGAAAAAATGCAGGCCGACCTGGAGCAGAAAAAACTATTTGTAGAAAAATTCGCATTCAGTGATCCTGAACGTTATTGGCATTACCTGCACCATTTGTTTCCCATGAACCCGTTCCTGGTTTGTGCATTGGATATGGCGGGCTGGGACATTTATGGCAAAATAAAAAGAAAACAACTACACCAGGTATGGGGACTGGATACCAGCACGGCACCGCTCACAGATTTTACCATCGGCATAGACAGCGTGGAAATGATGGTAAAAAAAATGCAGGAGAAACCATGGCCCATCTACAAGATCAAAGTAGGTACTGAAAATGATATTGAATTGGTAACGGCTTTGCGACAACACACCGATTCAGTTTTTCGCGTGGATGCTAACGCCGGCTGGACTTTGGACGAAGCCCTGCTTAAAATCCCATTATTAAAAGAACTTGGCGTAGAGTTCGTGGAACAGCCGCTTGCAAAAGACAACTGGGAGGGCATGAAAGTGCTTTATGAGCAATCTCCGCTCCCCCTTATTGCAGATGAAGCCTGTGTGGGGGAACCCGATGTGCAAAAATGCCATGGGCATTTCCATGGTATTAATATCAAACTTACCAAATGTAGTGGCATTACTCCTGCCAGGCGGATGATAGAAGAGGCCAAAAAACTGGGGATGAAAGTGATGGTGGGTTGCATGAATGAAAGTTCTGTGGGCACGGCTGCCATAGCGCAACTTGCGCCCATGCTGGATTACGTGGATATGGATGGGCCGTTGTTGCTTGCAGAAGATATAGCCCAGGGAGTAGAGTTTGACCAGGGGAAAATTCTTTACCGGGAGGGTGCGGGGCTGGGGGTGGAGATGTTTTAAGCGTGCGGGTGTCTGGCCACTGGGACCAGGGTGTCTGGCCACTGGGACCAGGCTGTCTCGCCACTGGGGAGGGTGTCTGGCCACTGTTACAACTTTTAAGATTGAATATAAATCAAAGTGGCCTGACACCTGGTTGCCTGACACCTTAGTGGCCTGACACCTAAGTGGCCAGCCTCCTTAAAAAATAAATTTGGCTGAAAAAACATTCATCCTTTTCTTTGCATAACAAAATGAACCAATTCACACACATCCACCATCATCATATGTTACCCCAAGGTAAGCTGTGTTGATATGGGTGTACGAGACATATTTAATAAAGAGGCTTACAGAAATGTAAGCCTCTTTTGTTTTAATCAAACTTTATTATGCTGAAAATAGCTATTCAAAAATCAGGTCGCCTTTACGAGGAATCCGTGAAATTGCTCAGGGAATGTGGTATCCAGTTAAACAACGGGAACAAACAATTAAAGACCGTTGCAGAAAATTTCCCGCTGGAAATATTTTTTCTCAGGGATGATGATATCCCGCAGTATGTGTTTGACAGCGTAGCTGATATCGGCATTGTCGGTGAAAATGTGTGGCTGGAAACCAATAAAAGTATTGACCTGGTTTACCGCCTCGGTTTCGGTAAATGCCGCCTGAGTGTGGCTGTACCTAAAACGATGCCCTACAATTCTGTGCAAGACCTTGAAGGCCTCAAAATTGCCACCTCGTATGCTCACCTGACACAACAATTCTTCAATGAAAAAAAGGTAACTGCAGAAATTCACGAGATCAGTGGTTCGGTTGAAATTGCACCAGGCATTGGATTAGCGGATGCCATCTGCGACCTGGTGAGCAGCGGCAGCACACTATTCACTAATAACCTTAAAGAGGTGGAAGTGATCCTTAGATCAGAAGCCGTGCTGGTGGCAGACCCAAAAATGAATGAAGAGAAAAAAGCCATCCTGCAAAAATTGCTGATGCGCATCAACGCCGTAAAAACTGCCAAAAATAATAAGTACATTTTACTGAATGCACCCAATAACCAGCTTGCCAATATTGCCAAAGTATTGCCTGGCAGTAAAAGCCCGACTATTGTGCCGCTGGCAGAAGAAGGATGGAGCAGTGTGCAAAGCGTGGTGAACGAAAATGATTTCTGGGAAGTAATCGAAAAACTAAAAGAGTTGGGCGCACAGGGCATCCTGGTGGTGCCGATTGAAAAAATGATTGTATAACCCCCAACCCCCTTAAGGGGGCTTATGCGAAGATTATGGATAATATTATGATCTATATAAACCCGGGTAAAGAACAATGGGCTGATATAACCAGGCGGCCGGTTTTTGATTATACATCATTGGAAGATATTGTATTGCCCGTTTTGCAGGATGTGAAAGAATATGGCGATGCTGCGGTCAGGAAATACACCCTCCAATTTGATAAGGTTACACTGGCCAACCTGGGTGTGTTGCCGGAAGAAATTAACCGCGCGGCTGGATCGCTTGAAGAAGAGCTGAAAAACGCCATCGGCATTGCAGCAGCTAATATCAGCAAATTTCACAGGACGCAGGTAGAGGAAATTCACAAAATTGAAACGACCCCTGGAGTAGTATGCTGGAGAAAACCTGTCGGCATCGAAACAGTAGGATTGTATATCCCCGGTGGTACCGCGGTGCTTTTTTCCACTTTATTGATGCTGGCGATTCCGGCGCAAATTGCGGGTTGCAGAAATATTGTGGTTTGTACACCTGCAGGCCAGGATGGCAATATTCACCCGGCTGTTTTATATACGGCGTCACTGCTGGGCATCACTGATATTTTCAAAGTAGGCGGTGTGCAGGCCATTGCCGCTATGGCTTTCGGCAGTGAGACTATCCCAAAAGTGGACAAAATATTTGGCCCGGGCAATCAATATGTGACTGCGGCCAAACAAATGGTGAACAGGCTGGGGGTGGCCATAGATATGCCTGCCGGCCCCAGTGAAGTGGCGGTGTATGCTGATGAGACTTGTGTGCCGGCTTACGTGGCAGCAGACCTGCTTAGCCAGGCAGAACACGGGGTGGATAGCCAGGTGGTGCTGGTGGCATCTTCCGCCGGCATTGTTGAATCAGTGAAAAAAGAATTGGAGGCCCAGTTAAAAGAGCTGCCAAGAAAAGAAATCGCAACCGCCGCTTTACAACATAGCCGATTCGTGGTGATGAATGATGAAGACATGGCCTTTGAATTATTGAACAGGTATGCTGCAGAACACCTCATCCTTGCTTCCCAAAATGCAGAATCCCTGGCAGAAAAAGTGATCAATGCAGGCAGCGTTTTCCTCGGCAATTATTCCCCGGAAAGTGCGGGGGATTATGCATCGGGTACCAATCATACGTTGCCTACTAACGGTTACGCAACAGCGTACAGCGGCGTATCCGTCGATAGTTTTGTAAAAAAGATCACCTTTCAGCAATTGAGCAAGGAGGGTATAATAAATATCGGGCCGGCTATCGAGGCTATGGCAAGTGCAGAAGGGTTGGAGGGGCATAGGAGGGCGGTGAGGATACGAAACCCCCAAACCTAACCCCCAAACCCCCTGAAGGGGGCTTACCCCCAACCCCCTAAAGGGGGCTTAGAGCCCTTAAACGGGAGGAATTAACTATGGATATTGAAAATATATTTCGAAAATGACAGACGCTAAAAACACAAACGAAGTTGCCAAAGTCCCCTTTAGGGGGTTTGGGGGCCTTGGGGTTTTAATTCGCGATAACATCAAATCCCTGAAACCTTATTCCTCTGCCCGACATGAATTTGAAGGGAAAGCATCGGTGTACCTGGATGCCAATGAGAATGCATTTGGGTCGCCAACATCTACCACAGAGGAACTGGTGGCCATGAATTTTAACCGCTATCCTGATCCGTTGCAATGGCAGCTGAAATTCCAACTTGCCCGGATCAAAGGCGTGCCGGCTGAAAATATTTTCATAGGCAATGGCAGCGATGAAGTGATAGATCTTGCTTTCAGGATCTTTTGCAATCCGGGTAAAGACAATGTGATCATTTGCCCGCCTACCTATGGGATGTATGAAGTAAGTGCCAATATCAATGATGTGGAGACCAGGAAAGTGATGCTCACAAAGGATTTTCAGCTGGATGTGGAAGGGGTATTGAACGCGATCGACAGCAATACGAAATTACTTTTCATCTGTTCTCCGAATAACCCGACAGGAAATAATATGAATCGCGGTGACATAGAATTGCTGCTGAATAATTTCCCGGGTATAGTGCTCGTTGATGAAGCTTACATTAATTATTCCAACCAAAAAACATTCATCCAGGAACTTACAGAATATCCTAACCTTATTGTGATGCAAACCCTTTCCAAAGCCTGGGGGCTTGCGGCATTGCGGCTGGGACTTTGTTATGCATCGCTGGATATCATTGACCTTTTTAATAAAGTAAAACCCCCTTATAATATTAACCTTGCCTCCCAGGAGTTGGGGCTGAGAGCGCTTGCCCAAACCGCACAGGTGAATGAATGGATCAAAATTGCTGTGAGTGAAAGGGAAGAGTTGAAAAAGGACCTGCAACAATTCGCTTTTGTAGAAAAAATTTATAACAGCGACGCTAATTTTTTACTGGTAAAAGTTACCGATGCAGATGGCTTGTATAAACACCTGGCAGCCGGTGAAGTGGTTGTGCGCAACAGGAGCCGGGAGCCGCTTTGTGAAGGTTGCCTTCGCATCACCATTGGTACGCCGGAAGAGAACAAAACACTTATCGAATTATTAAAGCAATATGAATAAAGAAAAAAAAGAAGAAGCACCCCGGCCAGAAGGCAAAAAAATTTTGTTTATCGACCGGGATGGTACCGTTACAAAAGAGTTGCCACCAACCTACCAGTTGGATGCTTTTGAAAAGCTCCGGTTCTATCCCGGCGTATTTGAGTACTTAACCAAGATAGCCACCGAGTTGGATTATGAGTTAGTAATAGTGACGAACCAGGATGGATTAGGTACAGAGTCTTTCCCGGAGAATACTTTCTGGCCTGTTCACAACTTCGTGATGCAAACCCTCGCCAACGAGAAAATTATCTTTGAAGAGGTTTTTATTGACCGCTCATTTAACCATGAGTACGCGCCCACACGTAAGCCCCGCACAGGCATGCTGACCAAATACCTTAATAACCCTGCTTACGACCTGGAGGGGTCATTCGTAATCGGTGACAGGATCACAGATATGCAACTTGCTTCAAACCTTGGCTGCAAAGGGATCTGGCTAAATGTGGATGAGCAGCTTGGTGCTGCTGACAACCTGGTTGCCGTTAGTGAATTAAAAAAAGATACCATCGCCCTGGCCACCCCGCACTGGAAAGACATCTATGAGTTTTTAAAACTTCCAAAACGCGTCTTTACGCATGAGCGGAACACCAATGAAACAAAAATTTCTGTAGAGCTGAATCTTGACGGAACGGGCAAAGCGAATATTCACACCGGCCTTCATTTTTTTGATCATATGCTGGACCAGCTGGCCAAACATAGCGGGATAGACATCCGCCTCACCTGCAAGGGCGATCTGCAGATTGATGAACACCATACCATAGAAGATACGGCGATTGCTTTGGGCGAAACATTTGCAAAAACATTAGGCAACAAAAGGGGGATCGAGCGATACGGATTTTTATTACCAATGGATGACTGCCTCGCGCAGGCGGCGATTGATTTCGGTGGCAGGCCGTGGCTGGTGTGGAAAGTTAAGTTCAAACGCAACAGGGTAGGTGATGTGCCTACAGAAATGTTTGAACACTTTTTTAAATCGTTTTCTGATGCAGCCAAATGCAACCTGAACCTTCGGGCTAAGGGAGAAAATGAGCATCATAAAATTGAAGCCGTGTTCAAGGCATTTGCAAAAGCCATAAAAATGGCGGTGAAAAGAGATATCAATAACAATAACCTGCCGACAACAAAAGGGGTGCTATAAACCCCCTGACCCCCTAAAGGGGGAACTTCAAGGCAAATCAATTATGAGTAGTCAATCAAACATGGTAGAAAGCACATCTCAAAAGGAAGGTACGAGGCTGGCCATCATTAAGTATAATGCGGGGAACGTGCAGAGTGTGTTGTATGCTTTGAAGCGGCTGGGATATACTGCAATTGTTACTGATGATGAAAAAGAATTAAGACAAGCCGGTAAAATAATTTTTCCGGGTGTGGGTAATGCCGGTGCAGCTATGGAAAGCCTGCAGCAGGCCGGCCTGGATAAGATCATTCCAACGCTCACACAGCCGGTGCTGGGCATTTGCGTAGGAATGCAATTGCTGTGCGATCATTCCGAAGAGAATGATACAAAATGCCTGGGTATCATCCATACAGCAGTGAAAAAGTTCAGGGGGGGAGATGGCGTTAAAGTGCCGCAAATGGGTTGGAACAGTATTTATAATTATAAAAGCGACTTACTGAAAGGGCTACCCGAAAACGCATTTG
>JAKFCK010000077.1:0-6675 GCA_036676685.1 Chitinophagaceae bacterium
CTACTTTCATGTACCCGAATATTTCCTGAAAAACGCTAATTGATTTAACGTTTTGTTTTGGTAAGCCATGTATATGTTTGGCAGATAAACCAAACCATTATGAGAAAATTTCTATTCACCCTTTCTTTTACTATTTCATGCTGCACCGTTTTTTCTCAGCAGGATTCCTTGCTTAAAAATTTTAAATACCGGATCAATCATTACCGGGCCGTGAACTTTAATGTTGGCGCGGGAGGTAATTATGCTAATTATGATCTCCAGGCAAATGATGGGGAAAACTCAAATTTTTCCGGCCTTGTAAATGTTGCCTATTATTCACTAAAGAGTACAGACAGGAAATTATCTTTCGCATCAGCCAACTTTTCGAGTGGTTTTACCAGCAACAGATCAGACTTCCAGAACGGAATTAACAAGCACTCAAATTTCCAGGTAGTTCCGGCAATAAACTTTTTGAACAGGTATTTCGGCCCGGGGAACAATTTTTGGGAATGGGGTTCAGCGATCTCTGCACAAACTTCTACCAGCAGGACCCGGTATGTTACACAACCGGTGTCTGGAAAAGATAACCTTGGCCAATATGTAGCCACCCTAAATACAGGGATCGGGAGAGGCAGGCTTGAAAATATCACAGATATGCAAAATGCCTTGTGGTTGAATAAAGCCATGGAGAAAGCGAACCGGTTGTCCGGGCCACTTACACCGGAACAGTTGAATGATCTCGGACGTAACATCACCCGGGGAAACAACACGCGGGTGCTTGATGCAAGAAAACGGACTCAGTTTATTCTTGAAACAGTGGATGCTTACCTGCAACAGCAAAACCTGGTCAGCAATACGGATATTAAATACTTCACGAATCTCAATGATATTTTATTTTTCGCATTCAATAGTCCCAGGCTATCGGGAACCGAAAAATTCATCCGGCTCAGTCCTTCCGTTTCGGGCAGCAGGGGGAACCAGGAGTTGAAAGAACCTTTTCAACAAACAAAATCAAACTCCGATATTTATAGTGCTGTGTTAGATATTGGCTTTGGCACTTACAAACCAGCCAACCTGGTTCATCAGAATAACTATGGGGCATCTTTGAAGGCAGCCTGGCACTCCGGTGATTTTAGGGATCGCTATTTTAGTGCCGGCAACCCGCCTATTGAAATAAATAATCAAACAGAAATGAAACTTGCGGGAGTAAACTTATTCTATCAACATAGTATATATCCAAATACCAGGACAACGGTAAACTTCGAGTTACAGACCGAAAATGGTTACCTGGATGCTAACAACACTGATGGCTTTTACAGTAATAGCAGCCTGGGTATTTTTGCAGGTTATTTTATCAGCTACCGAACGAGATTTAATTTTAACGCTGGTGTGAGATATAGGGAAAAAACCTACCTGCCGAACAGCTATATCATTCCTGAACAAAATCACCTGCAGCTTTTTGCAAGCGCCGGGATCGATATTAATTTATGACGCATGAGATGGCCAATCACATAAGGATTGGCCATCTCATTTCGTATGTTTATTCTCCTATCACTTCTGCTTTCCGCTTCCTGAACTTCCTCGGGTCAGTTCCATCCATCTGCACAATTACCGGGTAGAATTTGCCCAATACATCCACGAGCTCCGTTTGGCTCTTCATTACTTCGTTGATATCCTTGTAAGCAAACGGGGCCTCATCCAGGCCGCCCCCAATCAATTTAACGCCATGGTCTTTTAACTCCTTCTTCAGGGCCTCGTGGGTGATATTGGCCAGTGCTTTGCTCCGGCTCATTTTTCTACCGGCGCCGTGGGATGCGGAATTCAAAGAAGTGGCTTCGCCTTTGCCTTTTACAATAAATCCGGGAGCGGTCATGCTGCCAGGAATGATTCCCAGCACATCTTTTCCGGCCGGAGTAGCCCCCTTCCGGTGAACAATCACTTCCTTTCCCTCGTACATTTCTTTCCATGCAAAATTGTGATGATTCTCTACCATGGCAAGGGGTTTTTCTCCAATGGCGGATGAAATTTTAGCATGGATGGCGTGGTGACAGGCACTTGCATAATCCCCCGCGAGGTTCATTGCCAGCCAATATTCCATTCCTTCTTCCGTATCCAGGCCAAGCCAGGCCAGGTGTTTTGCTTCTTTTGGCAACACCGTTTTTTGCATTGCAATTTGTGTATAGTGGTTAGCGATATTGGCACCCAGTCCCCGGCTCCCGCTATGGCTCAGCAAACCCAGGTAATTGCCCACCGGTAACTTCATTGGATTATCGGTATCCGTGATTTCCACTTTACCAAATTCTACAAAGTGGTTACCACTACCGGAGGATCCCAACTGCTTAAGGGCCTTATGCTGCAAACCCTTCAGGAAGTCGATCTCTTTAAATTCTTTCCTGTCAATTACGGCGTGCTCCCTGTTTTCACCAAACTCCCTGCCGGCGCCAAACAATGTATTGGCCACCAGTTCCCTCTGGAAGTATGCTTCTTTTTTTCTTAATTCCCCGGGGTCAGTTGCAAAAATACTCAGGCACATCCGGCAGCCAATATCCACGCCGACTGCGTAAGGAATGATCACGTTATCCGTTGCCAGCACGCCACCGATCGGCAATCCATATCCCTGGTGCGCATCGGGCATCAAGGCCCCCGCCACAGACACGGGCAATTTTGCAGCCGTCTGCATTTGTAATAAAGCGCCTTCTTCAATATGTTTGGCTCCAAAGATGTTGTAATCAACACCGCTTTCCTTCAAAGCTATTTCCGGGTTGTCCTTCATAGCTGGCTCTACCAGTTTTTCTGCGATCTTCCCAAATACCTCATCTTCCAAATATCTTTCCGGTGAAGTAAGTATGTCGCGCAACATCTGCAGTGCGTCTTCCTCCCTTCTATGTTTAAAGTGCGTGCACATCGTAAACATGGCCACACTAACCACGGGCCCTTCCGGGTACCCGATGGCACGGATCTGTTTACCTGTTAATTTTAACTTGCTCATTTTTTTTCGTTTTAATCACTGACCCATTCACAAAACCAAATTATATTTCACTAAAGTCATGCCGTAGAATCCTTAAACGACTACACAAAGTCTACATTTAAAAAACATGTTGCTCAATGCCCGTTATGGTACGGGAATTAACCATCGACAAAACATTAATTTTTTTCACTTAATTCATTTTTACTTCATGCCTCCGGAAACCCAGCACCTGCGTTCTCTCCAAGGGTGCATCTCTCTCATGCTGGTTTGCAAGCGCAGCAATGGTCATGGGTGCTGTGATGACCGTATCGAAACCGAAATGTTTGGAAAGACGCTGCGATTTCACCGTGCACAGTTTGCCAAATTCATACTTTGCTATCAATCTTCCTTTCCGCATCAGCGCGCTATCCACCAGGGTTAGCGAGTTATTGAAGGTGCAAATGATCTGTACATTTAAAAAATCTGCCAACAACCCATCCGAAATATTCAATAGGTTTGACACCGACGAATTCCCACTGATCTTCCTGTCCATCAAAATATTTTCTGCGTCTTCTATCACCAGCACACAATTGGGATTGTCTATAAGTAACTCGATAAACTCCGGGTCCATTATATTATTAGCTGCGCCGGGAGACAAAAACATTACTTTCTTTTTAATTCTTCCTACCAGGTGGCGCAGGTACGTTGTTTTACCTGTACCCGGCAAGCCATGCAGCAATACAATCCCTTTATCATTTTGCTGGTTCAGCCGCTTACAAATAATGGCATCCACTTCCTTAAAGTCATCCTCGTAATACAGGTCCACATCCAGTTTTGTTTTTTTAATTTCCATTCCCTTCGGTTCTAACCCATGGCTGTTTCGTGTAATGAGGTTTATTTCCAGGGGTTTTCTCCTTTGCCTTTCCTTAAACACTTTCATCACATTGGTACAGTCCCGGATGAAATCATCCCGGAACCCATCGTGATAAATTTCACAATAGGTTTTGTCGAATTCCAGTATACAGTTATTCTTCATGATGAGGTAGGTTTCATTAAAATCGTAGCCTTTGCTTTTGGAATCGTAGTACCGGTATTGGTGCACAGATTTTACCTGGTCACTAAACTTTTCTTTGATGGCATTAAATGCCTTTTCCCCATCGATGTTGCCGATAAAATTGGCGCTGGGTATGTTATTAAAGCAATACAGGTATAATGCTTTGCCATACAGGAACCCGGTATCAAAAATGCTGTTGGCATTAAAGACATTTTGCTGATTGCTTTCCATTGTTTTAATTTTTATTTTTTTTATGTTGTGGACGAAGCAGGATTTGAACCTACACTACCTGCTTTTCAGACAGGCACTCTACCATTGAGTTATTCGTCCATTGTTAATTCAGCTTTTTGATTGACTTCCTATTGTTTTATTTTCGAATCACCTTCAATCTAAATTTGCGGATGAAAAAAGATTCGAACTTTTAACCCTCCCGTTAACAACCCGACGCTCTGCCGTTGAGCTATTCATCCATTCTTTGTAGTTCCGGTGATCCCGATTGTTATCGGGAGAACTCACAATCCCCGGATTAAAAGTCCGTTGCTTCTAACCATTGGGCTTCGAAACTTTGTTGTGCGGTTTCCGGATTTGAACCGGATTCAACTCTCTTATATTTAACTTTCAGAAAGAAAGGAAGACAGCCATGTTACCGATTCACCTAACCGCATTCTCTTTTTTGTTGACTTAAAAACTACCTTGGCTGCAAACAAAAAACCCGGTAAGATTTTCAATCTGACCGGGCTTTACGTTAGAAGATTGAACTTCTAAGTTTTCGTATAACTCAGTCTTTTATATTCATCAATGCTGGTTGACGCGCCGCTAAAAAAACGGGTATCCGTTAAAATTGTGCAACTGCCAGGGTGCATTTGATGCAGGTTATTTTTTGTCATTGTATGTTTTTATTAAAGATTGAGCAATTTTCTATGCGCATAAAAAAGCCCCAACTTGTTGTCGGGGCCTAAAGTGAATCAGTTGGTAATGGTAACTTTTATGATACAGCACTACGCGCCCCCGAAAATGAGTAATCCACTGCAGGACTAAACCATTTTTGTATTTCGATATGTAAATTAAGGCGTGTCATCTTGTGCGTTGATATTAACTTGTTTTGCAATGCAAAGATGAATTTATTTTTTGCAATTTACCAAATATTTTTTTGCGTTTTATTTTTTTCATGACAAGTTCACAGCCAAGAACTACTGTGAAAACAGGCATTACAGCGTAATAAATATATTTTGCAGGTGCCCTGCTGATAACTGTCTCACTGCTTTTCAATCAAATAACGCCAGTACCGTTTAGGCATATGCTGAATGTGTAATTTCATATTTTTACGTGCCTTGATATTGATACTGGTGAAGTATTGTTTCCATAATTCCTGGAAAAGAATTTCATTTTCATCGTAGACCATTCGCCGTTGGTCCTCGTTGTTCAGGTCTGCATTGAACTCCATTTGCACTTCTTCTACTTTGTGTCCATCATAATGTAACCCATATTTGCGCAATCCATCATAGATCAGCCAGCGCTGGTCCGCATACCGTTCTTTAAAATGCCTGCAGATCAGCGGCAAGACATTATAATCAGGTTGGATGATAGCATAATACAATTCATCTTTTGTGAGCTGAAAACGAACGAAGGCTTCCATCCGGTGTTTCTCACGATGTACTTTGCGGCTGGTTTGCTGCACAAGCAAAACATCGGGGTTACTGTAATCATTTTCAACGGCAAGTTTTGTATGTAAAGCATATTGGATGTAGCGCAACAGTACATTTTCCATTCCCTTCAGTTCTGAAAGCCAGGCATCATATACTTGTTTAAAAGCACCTGCCGATAGTTTTTCTTTCAATTTACTTTGTACCCGCCCGGCTTTTTCCTTATTGGTAACCACTTTGTGCAGGTTGCCAAATAAACTCCCGGACTGCGATTCATTTCCGGAAATGAATGGCTCACTAAATTTATATTCATACACCTCGAAAACCGCGGTTAAAAACCCGGCGAAACTGGCGTCATACAGCAACACTGTCATTGCTAAAACAATTTGATCTGTGGGGAAAAATTGGGACTGTATTTGCTTTTCCCTTCCGAAAGGATGAAAGACTTTATTTGCCCCGGTAACCAATCTTTTTTACTGAACAATGTATCCGTTTGAATAAAATATTTTGCCCTGTTATAGGCCACACCGATCTTTTGTAAACTTTCAGGCGTTAGTGTAGAAAATTTCCGGGCGGCACAGATCTTTTTGGCAGACTGGATGCCGATCCCCGGCACCCGGATTATTAAATCGTATCCTGCCTTATTAATATCAACAGGGAACAGGTGAAGGTTTCTTAATGCCCAGCCAAGTTTTGGATCAATATCCGTATCCAGTAACGGGTTTTGTTTGTCTACGATCTCCTGCACATTAAATCCATAAAAACGCATCAGCCAGTCTGCCTGGTAAAGGCGGTTTTCCCGGATCATCGGCACAGGTGTACCTATTGCCGGCAGGCGATTATCATTGCTAATGGGTACATAACCGGAATAGTAAACCCGCTTCATGCTGAATTTCTTATAAAACCCATTTGCCAGGTATAAAATCTCCAGGTCGGTTTCCGGCGTGGCGCCGATCACCATTTGGGTGCTTTGACCCGCTGGTGCAAATAAGGGAGCGGATTTAAAAAGTTTTTTAGCTTCCCTGGTTTCGATTATTGCATTTTGCAGGACT
>JAKFCK010000078.1:0-2721 GCA_036676685.1 Chitinophagaceae bacterium
AGATCTGGAAGTTCCGCTTTGGAGAGTACGCTGTTGTTTCCAGTAAATTAGGGTGGGGGTGAACAACTACCAAAGGAAATCTTTTCAATACTAAAACAGAAAGTAAATCGACTGAGAAGTTTTCGTTTTTATTGACCAATGGTACAAATGATTCTGCAAAAGTGAATGCAGCAAATAATATTTCAACTCAATCGCTGCATGAGATGGAAATTCTGCCAAATTTTTCATGGGGCAATAATGAACTATTGCAGGAGAGCCGAAATTTTTCGGCGTTTATTACTCTCAACCAGGATACCAGTGAAACATGGGTTTTGTTGATGAATATAACCAGGGGCAGTAACGCCGGGGGAAAATACGATGTACAGCTAACCAATGGGGAAAGAAAGATTGTTGTTATTCCTACGACCTCAAACAAAAATGGCGCTGATACCCGTTCGTTACCTGCATTAGGATACGAGTTTATTGAAAACGGGCAGTCCGTTGCTGCGCTTCAATATTATGGTGGTGGGGCATTGGGAATGAATAAAAATATTGTATGGCTACACAACAGCCTCGATGCCAAAATTAAACTTATACTTGCTGCTGCGGGTACGGCCATTTTGCAAATAAAAGCCGATAGTTCCCAGGAGCAATTGTAATCTATGCATGAACGGGTTGTTAAGTGGGGCGGGGTACTAGCCTGGTAAGGCGCCTCCCGTTTTTCTTTTTACACTTATTATTTTCTTCTCAATCCAGGACCCGGCGGCATCTGCCAGCACCGGCATCAAATCTTTTTTACCTGACTTAAATGCATGATTTGCTCCTTCAATTGTGATGAGGGTCGCTAAAGGAAGTGAAGCGCACACTTTAACGATGAGATCATGTGATGCTAATTCATCTCTTGTGCCCTGCAAAAAGAGCATGGGTACAGCTACATTTTGGAGATGTTCGGCTCTCCCGGTAGCAGGTTTTCCAGGAGGGTGAAGGGGAAAACCAAAAAAAATAATTCCTTTTATTTCAGCCGCTGGCTGCGTTGCCATGTATTGTGAACTCATTCTTCCGCCAAACGATTTGCCGGATGCAAACAACGGGAGAGAAGGAAATAATCCATGTGCCTTTTTGATCGCCGCTTCGATCGTTTTAAACGCTACAGCAGGAGTGTCGGGTCTTCCTTTTTTATTTTCCATAAATGGAAAATTATACCGAAGCATCGCAATACCTTTTTCTGCCAGTAACTTCGAGATGGTGACCATGAATTCATGGTGCATTCCCGCACCCGCTCCATGGGCTAAGGTCATCACACAGGTTGGCTTACCGGGTGTAATCAATTCGGCTGAAACTTTCCCGATCTCCGGCGAAACGGTAAGTGATAACGATCGCGTCTTCATATTGATAAGAAATGACGGTGCAAGTTATCAATAATTTAATATCCTCCCGGTTTGCAGTTGGCGACGTGGTATCTTTTTGTCTGTGTTCCGGGATACCCGCACGTGGTGCATCAATTGAGCACTATCAAGGTCTATCTTATTTTGCATTGGTTGAAGTTTCTGCCGGCACGAAGGTGGTTATGGCATGCCCGTAGCAATACCACTTGCAGTGATATAAGTGAACTGTTGAAACGGTGCATGCGACCAGCTGCGATAAACGATCTGCCAAAATTTCTTCTACAATTTTATTACCAGGCGAGCAGGAATTGGGTTCTCACTTCGCGGTTGGCCCGGGCAAAGGTTCACGTTTCTCCCGGTGCAAGCACGTGTTTTTGCCTGGTTAGCCCGGTTTTTTGTTAAATTTCGTTAGTTTTATACCAGTTCACTACTGTATTTGCGTTAAAGCAATTACCAACTAATACATTTGTGGGTTAACCTTACACCTCTGAACAACTGCTTTGTCTATATTGATCATTTGAGTTCCGCTGGCAGGAATGCAGGAAGGCATTTTTATGGCTATATCTCCGGTATTATTTCCAGGACTTTTTTCGTCCTGTTTCTACTATTCTTTTCCCTGTGCGCGGGAGCACAGTTAGTTGTAAATGAATTTTCCCAGGGTCCTTCAGGGTTCCCTGGGTATAGCGAATATATAGAACTCGTCGTTACGCAGCCGGCGACCTGTACCAGCTCAACAGTTGATCTACGAGGCTGGGTAGTCGATGATCATAACGGCTGGTTTGGAATTATCAGCCAGAGCAGGGCAGTGGGACACCTGCGCTTTGCTAATCATGCAAATTGGGCAAATGTGCCTTCGGGTTCAATCATCGTGATTTATTATCACAGTTTCAGGAACCCGAAGCTACCTCCAAATGATCCTACTGATGCCAACGGTGATGGTGTGTATATTGTACCCTACAACAGTTTTTATATTGAATCAAATGATACAGATCCGCCAAACCCGGGACCGGCACCTACAACCTATGCCGGGTATCCTTATGTTGCCGGTTCGTCGTATTTTGGAAATGTGTTGGGTTTAGCAGATGCAGGCGATGCAATTTTACTCCTGAGTCCCGCGAATTTAACGGTACCATCTTTTTCTATCCTCTATGGTGCAGGTATTGTGAGCACCACACCGATGCTTCCCACCGTCACTTTGGGAGTCGCAGTGGGCACGGGACGTAATGCCTACCTGTTAGACGGGCAGTTTTCAAACGCCGGCAGTTGGGCAGTAGGTACAGTCCCTGCGGGAGAAACCCCGGGGGTAGCAAATACGGCTGCCAACCTCGCCTGGATCCAGTCCCTGAGAACCATTCCT
>JAKFCK010000079.1:0-2331 GCA_036676685.1 Chitinophagaceae bacterium
AGGGCCATGGCCATTCAACTAATAATTAACCGCGAACTGGGAACCGCTAAAAATGAGAATCCAAACCAGGGGTCCTTTTTAATCCAGGAACTCACCGACCTGGTGGAAGAAGCCGTGATGAGTGAATTTGATCGCCTCACAGACCGCGGTGGTGTATTAGGTGCTATGGAAAGAATGTACCAGCGCAATAAGATACAGGAAGAAAGTTTGTATTACGAACACCAGAAACATACCGGTGAATTACCATTGGTTGGTGTGAATACTTTTTTAAACAAAAATGGCAGTCCTACCATTTTGCCAATGGAAGTGATCCGCAGCACCAAAGAAGAAAAAGAACAGCAGATTCAAAACCTCCGGGCATTCTGGAAAAGAAATGAAAACAAGTCTGCCGAAATGCTGGAGCGACTCAAAACAGTTGCCGTACAGAATGGAAATCTTTTTGCAGAATTAATGGAAACGGTTAAATACTGTTCGCTGGGCCAGATCACCCATGCACTGTATGAAGTGGGAGGCCAGTATCGCCGGAGCATGTAAGCACCTTCATTCAATTGTTTTTCCGCATTTTGTTAACAGGTTGATATGGTAGTTTGCTTTAACTTGGCCGACCTAACTTAAAATTTACATGTTGTATAAAAATATATTTTCATTTCTCTTTGTTTGGTTGGTATTCATTTTTCCATTGGCCTCACAACAACTGGAAAACAGTTTGCAGAAATTGGGTGAAGCATACGAGCCTGAAAAAATGTACCTGCATTATGATAAACCAGCCTACGCACCGGGAGAAACTATTTGGTTCAAGGCTTATCTTATGCAGGGTATTTATCCAACGGATGAAACCAAAACAGTTTATGTTGACTGGCTCGATGAAAAAGGAAATGTACTGTTGCATTTTGTAGCACCTGTATTAGAATCTTCGGCTGCAGGCCAATTCGATATTCCTTCCACATACAAAGGATCCTCTGTTCAGGTAAGGGCTTACACCAAATGGATGTTGAATTTTGATACGGCTTTCCTGTATAATAAAAATATTCCCGTTCTGCAGAAACAGGCTTCAACAGCACCGCAGAAAAAAATATCCAGCCTCCGTTTTTTCCCCGAGGGTGGTGATGCAGTCGCTGGCGTTCCAATCAAACTGGCATTTAAAGCAAATGACCAGTGGGGACTACCGGTTATGGTTAGGGGCATCATTCAATCGTCCAAAGGAAAAACCATTGATTCTTTCCGGGCCGTGCACAATGGAATGGGAAGCATTCATTTTATACCGGCAGTGGGTGAAAAATATACTGCCCGCTGGAAGGATGAAGCTGGTGTAGTGCATAATACGGAACTGCCGGAAATAAAAGAAGCCGGCATTGTGTTGCAATTGGGCAGGCTGGATGATAAAGTGGTTTTTACATTGGCCCGTTCTGCCGGCGTTCCGGAAAATCTTCAGCAAGGTTCAGTGATCGGAACCTTTCAGCACAACATGGTTTTTAAAACTTCTTTTGATCTCACTACTACCAATTCATTAAAACGAACCGTTCCGGTTTCTATGCTGCCAACCGGGATACTGACTATTTCGGTATTGGATAAGAATAATATTCCGGTGGCAGAAAGGATCATCTTCGTCAATAATGGTGAGTATGCTTTTTCCACAGAGCTGACCGTTACGCATTGGGGGTTGAATAAAAGAGCCCGTAATGAAGTGGAGATTACTGTGCCTGACAGTTTGGCCACTAATCTATCTATCGCTATTACCGATGCAGCTATCGGTACAGACAGCAGTGAAAATATTTATTCAGGTCTCCTGCTGACCAGCGATCTGAAAGGATATGTTCATGAACCCGCTTATTATTTTTTGGATAACGATGAAAAGCGTGCCCAATTCCTCGAGCTGGTTATGCTTACACATGGTTGGCTCCGGTTGAATGGGGAGGCTTTGGCAAAAGGTCAGCTACCTGAATTAAAATACCCTAAGGATACCAGTTATCTTGCACTTTCTGGTCGTATAAATGGGGTTGTTCCGGGCAGTATCGGGGCTGATGAAAATATTATCATGATCGTAAAACAAAAAGATTCCGCATCGCAAATGGTGATGGCGCCTATCAATCCCGATGGCAGTTTCATGGATCCGGGTTTTGTTTTCTTTGACTCATTAACGGTTTACCACCAGTTTGGAAAATCATCTGCTTATCGAAATGCGGGTATCAGTTATTTGCCGGGCAGGCTTCCGCCCTTATTCAATAAGCCATCCGCTAATTTATTGTACCGTGCTTTTCAAAGCGATACTACCGGTAATTATTACAACTTATCCAGGGGGCTTGAAAAAGTGCAGGAAGATGATTTTTTTAA
>JAKFCK010000080.1:0-4077 GCA_036676685.1 Chitinophagaceae bacterium
CAGAATGCAAAAGCACTAAAATTTTACCAAAAGTTCGGGTTTAAAACATTTGAGAGAACTGACCAAGATGACCAGGGCAGAAACTATCCGCTGTTAAAGATGAAATTAGTTGATAGATATTGAATGTAAGCCCAAGCCGCCAGCGGCAGACTAAACGCAGCATCAACTTTTCTTTGCTATCAGCAGTAGTTTCAGCGTGCCTGGACGCTATTGAGTACCAGGATATATTTTGTACTTTAGTTTTAAATCGGCCCCGGCTGCCAGGCGGCGATTATAAAATCCCGGCATAGCAGCAAGCACCGGACGTTTGCGAAAATGCAAAAAGACGGTAACCATTCATAAACTACCATAAAAATTCAAACTAAATGAGGAAAATAATTTCATTTATGCACACCTCGCTTGACGGTTTTGTGGCAGGGCCGAATGGAGAAATGGACTGGATCAAAGCCAATGAAGAAATATTTGATCATGTCGGTAAGCGGATAAGCGAAGGCGACACTGCATTATATGGACGGGTAACTTACCAGATGATGGAAAATTACTGGCCCACCGCCGATCCGGCACCGGGTGGGAGGGGGAGTGAAGACATCCTGCTTTTTGGCAGCCCCACAGCAACACATTCACTTATTCAACTGAACTTAATTGACGGGTACTGGCTATTTGTTAACCCGATTATTCTTGGACAAGGCATTCCCTTGTTTGTAGACATTAAAGAGAAAATAAAATTAAACCTGGTGAATACCCGGCAATTCAATTGCGGGGTAACTGAACTGAATTACACAGTGAACAGGCAATAACAATGAACTGAACGGCATGGGGTTTTATGAGAATACACTTTAACCTAAGCTATGATGAAACATTTGTTCCTGTTACCTGCAAGCTGTTAATTGATTCATTAAAAAACTCTAACGGAGTTGGAGTAAATATATTTCTTCCGGTTAGCACGAACAACCAAACACCCTGCTTGCTGCTCCCGCAGCACGGAACAGGTATGCTGAAACAACAACAATCAGCATTTTTAAAATTACCAGCTAATGTCCGACCCGGGGGATCCTGGTCAGCATTTGTTGTTATCTTCATCATTAATCCCGCACGTGCGGGATTTTGCCCCGATAGTACCTGGGGTTGCCCGGCTTTGCGATGAGGAATACTCAATACTATTTTTTGCAATCGTATTTAAAACTGGTTGGGTTATCTTTAAATTTTAGCATCCGGGTTTATTTAATAATTTTTCTTTATTTACAAGCAATATGAAAAAACGAACAATTTTATTAGTGCCAATACTACTACTGGCGGCATTCCATGCTTCCAGCCAGGCTTTAAAACTCAATGATCTTGATTATTTCGAAACGCAAGGTGTCAATTTCCTGGTGTACAATAATCTCTTTACCGGGGGGTTTAACGATGAGAAAAACGCCGGTATAGAATTGATTCACCATGGCGTGAGAACAGCGCAAGGTGGCGCTATCAGGCTTTCCAATACCCCGGAGCAGTGGGATCTTATCCCGGAAATACCTACCCGAAAGGTAGACCGTGCCTCAAAATCCATTGAGACCACGTTAAGGTATAAGGACTACGATTTTACTTCGAGAGTGGTTGTTACGCCAAAGGGTAAAGGTGTCGAGATATCTGTTTACCTTGATAAACCAGTTCCCAAGGCACTTGAAGGGAGTGCCGGGTTTAATCTTGAGTTTTTACCCTCGCAATATTGGAACAAGGCTTATTTGATGGATGGGCGTTATAACAGATTTCCCCGCTATGTGGTAGGTAACAGCACTACAAGGCCCAACAGTGAAAAACCAAAGCAATACAAGGGCTATACTACTTCCGACGACAGGGGAACCGGCAAATTTATTGATCCGCTCCCCCTGGAAACCGGGCGCAGCTTTCTTCTTGCACCCGATGAACCCTCCCGTTTGGTAAAAATCACCTCGCCGGATACGGATCTTATGCTTTTTGACGGCCGTGTGCTGGCACAGAATGGTTGGTTTGTAGTTCGCAGTATTCTCCCGGCAGGAAAAACAGGCAAGGTGCTGACCTGGACAGTTGAACCAAATGCTATTAATGGTTGGGTGAGGGAGCCAAACATTGGTTTCTCACAGGTTGGCTACATGCCTTCGCAACAAAAAATGGCTGTTATTGAACTTGACAAGAATGATAAACCACTTACTAAAGCGTCGTTGTATAAAGTGGGCAACGACGGCAAAACCGCAGAAGCATTCAGTGGCAAGATCGTACCCTGGGGCAACTATTTTAAATATCACTATGTAAAATTCGATTTTACATCAGTGAACACGCCGGGTATATACTATATACAGTATGGCAATTTTAAAACAAATAACTTTTTAATAGAAAATAACGTTTACGATAAGATCACCGATGCCACCAGCGATATATGGATCCCCATACACATGAATCATATGTTCGTAAACGAGGGGTACAGGGTATGGCATGGCGAGCCTTTCAAGGAAGGCTATCGCCAGGCTCCGCCAAATACAGATCACTTCGACCTTCATGACCAGGGGCCAAAAACCGATACGAAGTATAAAGCACTCGAATTGATCCCTGGCTTAAACGTAGGTGGCTTTTTCGACGCCGGGGATTTCGATATTGAAACTGGATCGAATATTAGCGTAGTGCAGAACTTTGTGCAAACATGGGAATATTTTAAACCATTACGGGATCAGACTTTTGTGGAACAGAAGCAGCGTTATGTTGATCTTCACCGGCCCGACGGAACGCCTGACGTATTGCAGTTTATAGAACATGGCACATTAAACCTGGTAGCCCAGGCAGAGATAATAGGCCACATGACACAGACGCTCTCAAACGCTGTTCTTGACAATTACCATCACCTTGGCGACGCAGCCTCCTTAACAGACGGCCTGCCGTATAATCCGAATCTTGGCCCGTACGAAGTAGCTCCTGACGGCCGGTCCAGTGGCGTTAAGGATGACTTGTGGGCATTTACAAGCCGCAACCCCGGCCTCGATCTCAGTGCAGCAACCATGTTTGCCGCGGCAAGCCGGGCGTTGAAGGGTTATAACGACGATCTTTCAGCAAGGGCCCTGCAACAGTCAAAGAGACTTCTTAAAGAGGCAACGGAATTGCTTGCCAAAAACCCGCCGCAGGATAGCGCCCGCAGGGGCAGGGGAGCAGCAGGAGATATTTCCACCAATCTTCAACTGTATATAGCAACCGGGGAGCAGCAATACGTCAATAAATTCCAGGAACTTTTATGGCCTGCATTAGATCGTAACGTTAATTTCATCCTGCTGACTGCATTTAATGCCATACCACATATGGATGTTTCCTACAAAGAAAAACTGCGGCCATATGTAGTAAAGTACAATGATTACATTAAGGGGCTGGAAAAGGATAATCCGTACGGAGTACCTATAGGCCTTGCTAACTGGGCAGGTAATGCGGCAGTTACAAGTTTTGGTACTACCATTTGTTTTGCCAACAAATATTTTCCCGACGTTGTAGATGCCAGCCATGCATACAAGGTCACCAACTGGTTATTTGGCTGCCATCCCTATCACAATTATTCATTTGTAGCAACGGTGGGTGCCACTCGTCCCAAAGCAATGTTTTATGGTAATAACAGGGCCGATTTCTCATTTATTCCGGGCAATGTTGCTCCTGGTGTTTTATTCAGAAAACCTGACCACTTTGAAAACTACGATGACTGGCCATTTTTTTGGGGACAAAACGAGGGGACGATTGCCGGGAATACCAGTTATTTAATTTTTGGATCAGCTTTTAAGAACCTGGTAAAATAAACATATCTCATTGAATAGTTTAAATCAGCTGCTGGTTCAAAGTTTTAAGTTTCAGCCCGGGTAAGAAGTCCATCGGTTTGATGCTTTTAACCCGGGCTATTTTTTAGGGTATGCAAAAGTTGAAAATCATTCGATAAAAAAACAACCAGGGGTATATTTTAACAACAACCGCAAACATTTTAAGGAGCTGTTATGAACATAAAAAGAAAAAAAGTATTGCTGGCTATGGGCTTTATAATGGTGGCAGCGGCATCAATGCAGGGATGTTCCGCAACATCAAAGGGCAAAAATG
>JAKFCK010000081.1:0-3141 GCA_036676685.1 Chitinophagaceae bacterium
AAGAATGATGAATTATGAAAGCCTGAGTGATGGTGGTTTTGCAACAGGTTCGATGATGGGATCAGGTGGATTCATTGTATTGGATGAAGATCAATGTATCGTAAAACATACTTACACGCTCGCCAGGTTTTATCGTCATGAAAGCTGTGGCCAGTGCAGCCCCTGCCGGGAAGGGACGGGCTGGATGGAGAAAATTTTGTTGAATATCGAAAAAGGGAAAGGTAGGATAAGTGATATAGATCTGCTCTGGGATATCCAGCGCAGGATCGAGGGAAACACCATTTGTCCGTTGGGCGATGCGGCAGCATGGCCCGTAGCTGCGGCCATCAGGCATTTCCGCGACGAATTTGAATGGCATGTGAACAACCCGGAGAAATGTTTGACGGAGAATTATGGTTTGCGGCATTATGCGGACCCGATACATGTGCCTGTAGCTGTATAAGGGGAGAATTTAAAAGTAAAAATTCAAAAGTAAAAATTCAAAAAGATGGAGGAGGAGATTGAAACTTTTGAATTAAATGAGGAAGGGAAGCCATACAATATCAAACATAGGAGTTATTATCTGGCGAAAGATGTGGTTAAGTTTGTTGGGGCTTGCAGATATGAGCGTATTTATCATTCAATGTTTGATCAGCTGATTAGAAGTGCAACTTCTATTGGAGCTAATTTGGTTGAAGGAGTGGCAGGGAGTACAAAGAAAGACTGGCGAAATTATTACGCCATTGCCCTGAAGTCGGCAAATGAAACTAAGTACTGGTTGTGTTTAATAAGAGACACAGTTGAAGTGTCAAAGGATAAAATGAACCATTTAATAGTAGAAGTAAATGAAATTTCAAAAATCATTGCTTCTATTATTGTAAAGTCACGATGATAGATAGCCTTTTGACTTTTGACTTTTGAATTTTTAATTATGAGCGAAGAAGCTAAACCCACAAACTTCAAGGTTACCATCGATAACATTAGTATCGAAGTAGCACCGGGTACCAGCATACTAAACGCCGCACGCCAGATTGGTGGCGATGTGGCTCCGCCTGCAATGTGCTACTACAGCAAGTTGCAGGGCAGTGGTGGCAAGTGCCGCACATGCCTGGTAGAAGTGGCCGCGGGATCTACTGCAGACCCCAGGCCTATGCCCAAACTGGTGGCGAGTTGTCGTACAAATGTTATGGACGGGATGATCGTAAAGAATATTACGAGCGAAAAAGTAACTGACGCCAGGAATGGTGTCGTAGAATTCCTGTTGATCAACCATCCGTTGGATTGCCCGATCTGCGACCAGGCCGGGGAGTGCCACCTGCAGGATCTTGGCTATGATTATGGTAAGGAAGGCACCCGTTACCAGTTTGCACGCCGCACCTTTAAGAAAGAAGATATCGGTCCCTATATTCAGTTGCACATGACCCGGTGCATTCTTTGTTATCGCTGTACCTATGTGGCAGACCAAATCACAAATAAACGTGTACACGGTATTGTAGACAGGGGCGATCATGCAGCTATCTCCACTTACATTGCCAAAGCAATTGACAACGATTTTAGTGGCAACATGATCGATGTTTGCCCGGTTGGCGCCTTAACCGACAGAACTTTCCGTTTTAAAAACCGCGTTTGGTTTACTAAACCTATGGATGCACATCGTAACTGCGAAAACCCCGAATGTTGTGGTAAAGCCACTTTATGGTTAAGGGGTAACGAAGTCTTCAGGGTGACAGCACGCAAAGACCAGTGGGGAGAAGTGCAGAGTTATGATGGTAAGCCCGGCTGGATATGCAACACCTGCAGGTTTGATAAAAAACAGACCAGCGACTGGACTGTTGAAGGTGTAACCAACATCAGCAGGCACTCCGTGATGGGCGCCAATAAATATAAAGTACTGGAAAAGCCAAATGAAACGATCAGCAAAGTGATGGGTGGCCGTGCGCCAAAACTGGTCATGGATATCCACGCCATCAGCGGCGTGAACAATCCGTCTATTGAGTTAAGTGAACTCCCCGGCCCCGCACATTCAGGAGATTTTAAGGAAGATCCTGATCAGTCACTGGTGATAGAGAAATAAAGAAAAAATAAAACGGCATTATGTTGTTAGCAATAGACCTGGCATTTATAGTAGAAAAACTGGTACTGATTCTCATCGTGGTGATGGCATCACTGGTGATAGCGATGTATACCACTTTTGCTGAAAGGAAAGTGGCTGCTATCCTGCAGGATAGGCGTGGGCCAAACCGGGCGGGACCTTTTGGTTTGTTGCAGCCCCTGGCCGATGGACTAAAATTATTTTTTAAAGAAGAGATCATTCCCAATTTTTCATCACGGGCGCTTTTTATAATGGGGCCGGGCCTTGCTATGCTTACTGCGATCATGACCAGTGCGGTGGTACCCTGGGGCAACACGGTGGAATTATTTGGAAGAACTATTTCGCTGCAGATCGCCGATGTGAACATCGGGATCCTTTATGTTTTTGGAGTTGTGAGTATGGGCGTTTATGGCATCATGATCGGTAGCTGGGCAAGTAATAACAAATATGCTTTGATGGGTGGCCTGAGAGCGGCGTCGCAGATCATCAGCTATGAACTTGCTATGGGGATTTCCCTGATAGCTTTATTAATGGTAACCGGTACGCTCAGCCTTAAAGAAATGGTGCTGCAACAACAGCAGGGTGGATGGGGAGGCCTGCTTAGCTGGAACGTGTTGAAACAGCCTCTCGGATTTTTTATTTTCCTGATTTGTGCATTTGCCGAATGCAACCGTACGCCGTTTGACCTTCCGGAAGCTGAAAGTGAACTGATAGGTGGATACCACACCGAGTACTCCTCAATGAAACTTGGATTTTATCTTTTTGCAGAGTACATCAATATGTTTATCAGCAGTGTGATCATGGCTACTTTGTTTTTTGGCGGCTATGATATGCCTTTTGTAAACGAGGCAAACTTCAGTCCCAACATCGCAGCCATCATCGGTCTTGTGGCACTTATGGCCAAGGTCGTCTTTTTTATATTCCTGTTTATGTGGGTCCGGTGGACCATACCCCGGTTTCGTTATGACCAGCTGATGCACCTGGGTTGGAGAATTTTAATTCCCCTGGCCTTGTTCAATATGCTGGTAACAGGGGCGGTTATTTTGTATTTTAATAAATAGTAAAGACAG
>JAKFCK010000082.1:0-18894 GCA_036676685.1 Chitinophagaceae bacterium
TACTATTTGTTGCTGCATTTTTTTTTAATAATCATTATCTTTTTTCGGCGGCGGTTTGGTACCGTTGTTTTTATTATCCGCAGGTTTCATCACAGCTTTCGGCGGAACAGTATTCCCCTTTTTATCATCGGGTTTCTTATTCACCGGTGTATCCGGTGTTGGAGTTTCCACGGGCTCCACGTCCATAAAATCATTGGCATCCCCGTTACCATTATCTTCCACAAAACTATCTCCCTTGTTCACCAACTCCGCAAAATTGATGTCTGCATAAATAGGATCGTTCCGGAGTTCTGCCGGCGCATCAAAGGTTTTTTGCCTGCTGATAGTAATTTTATTATCTGCATATACTTTACTCATGAATAGACCCCAGTTAGGTGCAGCCATTTCTGAACCACCCGCATTGGAGGTATAGATAGGTATAAAGGGATCCCCGCAACCCACCCAGGAACCTGCCAGTAACTCCGGCGTATAACCGATAAACCATCCATCTGTGTTGCCATTAGTGGTACCTGTTTTACCGGCTTTTTCTGTCGGGATGGTATAGCTGTTAATTCTCCTGGCGGTACCGATCTGTACAACGCCCTGCATGATCTTCACCATGGTATAAGCATCAGACTCACCGATCACCTGCTTACTTTGTGCTACCGGAAATTCATGGATAAGATTGCCATTTTTATCTTCAATCCTTGTTACATAAACCGGCTCTGTATTATAGCCTTTGTTTGGGAACATGGTATAGGCTTGCAGCATCTCTACCATTGGTATGTCGGCAGAACCGAGGGCTATGGAAGGATATGGAGGAAGGTCTGCTTTTATTCCGCATTGGCGGGCAAATTCTATTGTCCTGCTTACACCGATAATGGCCATGAGGTGCCAGGTAGCAGCGTTCCTGGAGAATGCCAGGCAATTAGCAACTGTACCTCCTCCGCCGCTACTGATCGTTTTGCCACCAAGCGTTAATGGTGAGCCGGAAACGGGTGTTTCAGGTGTATAGCCTGCATCTGTTACGGCAAGGGTATAAAGTATAGGTTTAAATGTAGAGCCTACCTGGCGTTTCGCAGTTACGTGATCAAACTTGAACCATTTATAATTGATCCCCCCAACCCAGGCTTTTATCTCACCTGTTTTAGGATCCATCGCGGCAAATGAAGTTTGCAACAATTGTTTATGGTATTTGATGGAATCAAACGGGGTCATCACGGTGTCCCTCTCGTGTTTATCATTGCCCGTCCAGGAAAACACTTTCATTTTCACGGGCAACATAAAGGTCTTTTTGATATCTTCCTCCTCCATCTTTTCCTGCTTCAACGTTTTCCATCTTTCCGAATATTTCATGGCTGCATAAACGATATCATCTTTGCCCTTCCAAAGGTTTTTCCTGATCTTGAAATAACTGTCCAGTTTTTTTTGCAGCACCGGCATATGTTGTTCCACAGCTTCCTCTGCATATTTCTGCATCCGGGAATCAATAGTGGTGTACACCTTGAGGCCATCCTTATATAAATTGTAAGGTTCGCCGGTGCGGTTATTGATATTTTCTTTACACCAATCCTTCAACACATCCAGTAACACCCTGCGGTAATAAGGCGCTATGCCGGTCACCTCATCGATAGGTTTATAATTTGTGATCAGTGGCTTGGCTTTTATTTTTGCTGCTTCAGCCTCGGTCAGGAAATGTTGTTTGGCCACCACCATCTGGTTGATAACAATATTGCGCCTGTCAACGGAATTTTTCGGGTGTCGCACCGGGTCATATATAAACCCTTTAAGCATGCCGATCAATACAGCTGCCTCTTCCAGTTTAAGGTTAATCGGCTCTTTCTGAAAATACATACGGCTCGCATTACGGATACCGTATACATTACCCCAGGGCGCATGATTCAGGTAAAGGGTGATGATCTCCTCTTTTGTGAAATTTCGTTCCAACCTTACGGCTACTATCCACTCTTTTAATTTTTGCACGCCACGCACAATAATATTGCCCCTGCCCTGTCCCAGCATCATTTTGGCTAATTGTTGGGTAATCGTACTTCCTCCACCTTTAGTGCCGGCAGTAAATGCCACGCGGGCAAGCGCCTGGGCATCAATACCTGAATGTTCGTAAAACCTTTCATCTTCGGTGGCAATTAATGCGTTGACTACATTGGGAGAAATTTCATGGTATTTAACTTCGCTCCTGTTCTCTTTATAATATTTGCCCATCTGCACCCCGTCTGCGCTGATGATCTCGCTGGCCAGGTCAGCTTCGGGGCTTTCCAGTTCCTGCACAGACGGCATTTTTCCAAAAACACCAAAATTGGCGAGCAGGAGCATCAGTACAACGAACGCAAATCCCCCAAAAAAAAGACGCCATAATATTTTTGTAGAACGTTTCATAGATTATTAGTTGTTTTTAAAAAGCCGTAACTGCAGCAGCGGTCAGAATTTATTTCCGAAGCTTGCATTCAGCAATTTTTTATATCCTTCCAGGTCTTTATTTGTTTTCAGGAGTTGCAGGTTATCCTCTGAAATAATAAAGAAGGAATATTTATTGGCCGGCAGCCAGGATACCTCCCGTGGTGCCGCTTTCTTAATTTTATCAAAATACGTTATCGCGCTTTCCGCATCTTCAAAAGGGGCGATCAGGAATAATGTTCTTGACGCATCCAATGTGTCCCGGTTAATGGTAAGATTCTGCGTGAGATAATTCCCTTTGTTAAAACGGGTAAACGCGTTTTTTGCTTCATTGATATATACTCCGTCCACTTTCTCTAACAGTACCACCACAAATTGGGCCTTCTCCGGCTGGATACTGAAGCCGGCATTTACGGATACGGGTGCCACACTAAAGGAAGTATCCCTGCTGATCGGTTTTATTACAGGCTGCGTGGCCTGGTTGGTCACTGGTACCGGTGTTTCTACAGCAGCTTTAACAACTGGTTTTGGATCATCGGCAATAACTATTTTTTCCTCTTCCGCTCTTGTCACTTCCAGTTTGGTAAGGTAATCCTCTATCTGTGCACGCCGGCCGAGTACTTCTATCATCGTGCCAGCTTTTTGTGCTAATGGGGATGACGGGTAAAGTGTTTGTAAATTTTTTAGTGTCGTGATTGCCACGCTGTCATTTTTTTCGCGGATATGGTACACCGATTCGATATATAACAATTGCGGGGTCCAGTAATTATTCCCGTACAGGCTATCCGCTTTTTTCTTTGCCTCCAGCGCTTCGGCAAATTTTCCTTCAATGAATAAATTGAAGATCCCTTCATAACGTGCCGTGCCCTCTGTATTTTTAAGATTTGGCTGCAACAGGGACGGGTTGGTGATCAGTGCGGCAGAAGGGCTGGCCGGGTGTTTCGTGGTTACCAGGTTTTTATAATAGTTAGCTTTTGCGCTGTTGCCTAATTTGCTATAGGAAAAATATAATCCCAGGTAAGCTTCCGCCTCGTTGATATCGCCCGGGAACCGGTTCAAATAATTATCATATGCATCGATCGCCAAGGGGTATTCCTGCAGGTCATTTTGAAAAACCTTCGCCAGCTCCAGCATATTTATCGCAATTCTTTTGTTGCTGGTATCCAATTTCTCCGGTGTGAGCGGAAGTCCCGAGATAAGCGCATCGATGGTAAGTTCTGCAACTTTGGCACTGTCTGCGTCGATACCTGCTATCGGGCTGTTTACGTCTCCACCCACATTACCAAGATTCAGGTTGTTCACGGTACTTTTTCTCCTTCTCCAGTTGTCGACGTTACTGCGTTTACCCCACCTGCTTACAAACTCGTTGTACCCTTTTGATTTCAGGTTGTTGTTATAGAAATACCATTCTCCCTTACTATTGTTGGTGGTAAACAGGTCTGTTTCTTCCACACGGCCGGCAAAGGTGATGGGTGCCGTGCCGGCTCCTGCATCTTCTTCTTTCAGGCCCTGCTCCTTACGAAGTTTCCTTAATAACTTTTTTACAAAAGCTTCGCGTTCTGCCACAGGCATGGCTGCGATCCGCTGCACGCTGTCTTCATGGGTAATTTTATCCAACCTTAACACCAGCCGGGCTAATGACTCTTTTCGATCATTCAAAGCTTTTAGATCTATTTCGGCCTCGGTTGTGCTTAGCTGCAGGCTGTCGTAGAGGGATGAGGCATCTTTAAACCTTGCCTGGTTATAAGCAATATTGGCTAACTGGAAAAAACTTTTGTTCCGGTAATCGGTGTTATTATTATTGTACTTAATGGCTTTCTGCAGGTACACGATACTGTTAGTAGTATCCGGCTTTTTTAAGCCCAGCTGGGCAGCCGAATAATATATTATGTCCCGGTAGTTGTCGTATTTATCCTTCCTGGCCATTTTTAAAAGATTGGCAATGCTCACATCCAATTGTTTCTCATCGCCATTGTCCCGCATCATTTTCGCATCATTCAGCCGGGCATAGATCTCCATAACCGGATCCACGGTATGTTTGGCAGCCCGGTCATAATATCCCGATGCTTTCTCAAACTGGCCGTTCATCTCAAACAGTTGTGCCAGTAAAAATTCCCAGCGGCTTTTATCCTGCTTGGTGCCGGCCACTGATAATGCGTTCTCCAGGTGAACGGCGGCACTGTCATAACTATTCTGCGCAAAAAACCAATAAGCAGTCACTTCTTCAAGGTCATTCTTTAAACGCTGGGGCAGGTTGTGGTCATTGCGCAGGATATTGATCAGTCCGGCGGCATCCCCATACTGCTCCTGGGTGGTAAAAGTGCGGGCAAGCCAAACCAGCGCATCATTCCTGCTTGGCGCCATGGAAAAAGTTTTATCGAGCAGGTTCCGATCTTCCCTGTTGGCAATGGAGAGGAACCCGGTACCGGGCTCATTATTGGTTCCCACGATCCTGCTGTCATCTTCCTTTTTCTTTCTCGGGAACAAATTATAGTTGATAAACTGAAAGGTCATGGCAGCCGAATCCAATTCATTCCGCAGGTAGTAAGATTTGCCTATCAGCAGGTACATATTGTCCACCCAATCGCTGCGAAGGTCATGTAGCAAAATGGCAGCAGTGGATTTATAAATCACCGAATCCAGTTCTGTTTGTTGGGCGGCAGTATTTTCCAGGCTGTACGGGTAAAAAGAAAGGAGTTTGGAAAAGTCATCCTTGTGGCTCATGCTCGCCCTTTCTACCACCGCATTCAGCTTGTTATTGGCATTAAAATAATAGTTATAGTGGGTAGTGGTGTTCTGCTTGAATCTCCGCCATGCGTTAAACTTTTTTTCGCCTGTTTTCTCCGATGGCAGCTTTTTTTCCTCGTATTGTTCAGGCTTTTTTTCTTTGCCAAAAGGATTAAGCGTCCAGGTGGGCTGTGCAAAAACAGTTAAGGAAAACAGGCATATTGCCAGCAGGTGAAACACAAAAAGGGCTGTAGTTTTCAACATGTAGAAAAACTGTTATTTAATGCGGTTAAATATCGGTGTTTTTTCTCAAATCATTCATCAAATTTATGAGGGGTCAAATGAAAACGAATGCTTTATGCAATTTCATTATGTTAAAAATTTGTTGCACCAAGGTGCAGATAAAATAGTCGTTTATGCTTCACATTGAGGGGCGTTTGCTATTTTTACCTACTTAAAAATGGAAAATGGCCAAACAGGAACCTGTTAATACCTTAAAGCGGCTCCGTAATCATTACCGGTTGGTAATCATGAACGAGGACACATATGAGGAAGTTGTAAAATTTAAACTTAACAGGCTGAGTGTATACATTGCCATGAGCACCGTATTTATCCTGATGATCGGGCTTACCGCTTCCCTGATCATATTTACCCCGCTTAAATATTACCTGCCCGGCGTTGGTTATGGCAGTGTGAAGCAGGTAAAGGAATACCGTATCCTTAAAATACGCACGGATTCTATGGAGCAGGCCCTTAAATACCAGCAGCAGTACTTTGACAACCTGCAAAAAGTACTGCAGGGCACCCTGCCGAAACTGGATACTACGGCGCTTGCCCTGCCAAAATTAGAAACCAGTGATGATTGAGAATAAATTTACCTTATTTTCGTTAGACCAATATATGATAACCAAAACACCCCCCAAAACAATGTTTAATTCAAAATCAAAACCTACAAAAAACGAGTCCGTGGCGGCTTCCGCCAGTATCATCGGCTCAGGTAACACAATTAACGGCGACATAGATGCCCATGGGGATATCCGGGTAGATGGCACTGTGAAAGGCAACGTTTACAGCCATGCAAAGGTACTTATAGGTGCCGAAGGCGTTATTGAGGGTAATATTCAATGCCGGGAAGCCGATATTATGGGCCAGGTTTACGGAAATATCAAAACAGAAGACCTGCTCCACCTGAAAGGCAATGCGGCTGTTTCCGGTGATATCCATACTGCCAAGCTGCTTATTGAGCCTACTGTAAGCTTTAACGGGCAATGCCATATGGGTGCCAATATTGTAGAATTAAAACCAGAAATGCCTATAGCTGTCAATGAGTGACGATAATAAATTTTTATGGAAATATGCAGGAATGGCCACCCAGTTTTTGGTGGCCATTGCTATTGCTGTATATGGGGGAATAGAACTGGATAAGTGGATAAAGCCGGGAATGCCATTAGCGGTTTGGTTATTACCTTTGCTGATCATCATAGGTATCATCGTCAAGATTGTCAGGGATACCTCTACAAAAAAATAAATGGCTGCATGAGTAATTCTTCCCGTTTTCTTTTTCCCATTGTTGGTCTTTTTGCTATTATTTGCGTATTGATCTTTTCTCTTTCAGGTTTGCTGGAAGGTTATGGAATAGACCGGAATGTACTCCTGGTCGCCAATTGCATTTTTTTAGTATTAAATGTGATTGTTTTTTTAATGCAGAAAAAAGCACTTTACCATCCTAACCCGAATGTTTTTATCCGGTCTGTAATGGGTGGTATGATGATAAAGATGATCGCCGCCGCCATAGCCGTGATAGTTTATGTGCTTAGCGTGGGGCCATCCTACGATAAGAAAGGCGTATTCATTTCTTTATTTATTTACCTCATATACCTTGCCGTGGAAGTGGCCACACTGATGCGGCTGAACAATAAGAAAAATGCCTAAAGAAAAAGTGCCTTTTTCAGAGCTTCAGCAATTTCTACCTGAAGGAAGTTTTACTGATGTGTTATACTACCTTCAGCATTATAAGGTGCAACTCACGGTGGCCCGTAAACGCCAAAGCATCCTGGGTGACTACCGGCACGCCCACGGCGGACTCAACCACAGGATCAGTGTAAACGGCAACCTGAATAAATACGCATTCCTGATCACATTGTTACACGAACTCGCCCATCTCTTTACTTATGAGCGTTACGGGCACCGGGTGATGGCACACGGCCCCCAGTGGAAAGCTGAATTCGGCAAAATACTGGTCCAGTTCCTGGAGAAAAATATTTTCCCCGAAGACATCGCTGTTACCTTGTCCAAATCACTTAAAAATCCGGCTGCCAGCAGCTGCGCCGATGAAAAACTCCTGAGGGTTTTAAAAAATTATGACCCGGTAAAGGAGGGCCATTTCTTATTGGAGCAGCTGCCTCCCAACAGTTTGTTTGTAATAAGGGGCGGTCGCATGTTTAAAAAAGGAGAAAAGATCCGCAAGCGTTATAAATGCCAGGAAGTTCATACCGGGAAATGGTTCCTCTTCAGCCCGGTTTACGAAGTGGTGGTGGCGGGGGAATAGGCAATGGGTGACTGTTCAATGAGGTCAATGAGTCAATGGGTCAATGGGTCAATGAGTCAATGGGTCAATGAGTCAATGAGTGAATGGGTCAATAGGTCAATAGTCAAATGTTCAAACACTATTTTGCGCTTATGCCACAAAAAGTAATAAATTTTAAGCGGACAAAGCTTTCCCGATTCAGCTTTTAATAATTTACCTCGCAAATAGAGGAATACTGCAAAAAAATTATTCTGAAATAAGAAATGTTGGAAATTCTGAAGAGTGCAAAGTTTTCACCATTCACCATTCACCATTCACTATTCACTATTCACCATTCACTATTCACCATTCACTATTACACCTTCTTCACCATCCAGATATCGCATCCCGTATGACCGCTGTTTCCCATGGACTGTGATAAATACCGGTAACCCATTTTTTCATACATCGGTACTGCTATCCGGAGCTCTGGCATGGTTTCCAGGTATACATTTTCATACCCGAAATTACGGGCAGCTTCCTCGCATTTTTGCATCAATAATCTGCCGATGCCTTTACCCCTGGCTACCGGTGCCAAATAAAGTTTAACCAGTTCACAGGTAGCCGGTGGCAGATTTTCTGTGGGATAGATGCCTGCCCCGCCGGCTACAATATCCTCCAGCGTCACTACAAAATACATACTTCCCTTTTTTTGAAAGACCGCGGACAGGTGATCAGTCGTTTCGTCATAGTAGACAGTACCGGGTTTGGCGGCACCGAATTCCTCGAGGGTTTCCCGGATGATAGTTGCAAGAGCCTTGTCATCGGCAGGTTGGATCGTCCTGATATTTATTGATTGTTCCATGATTTTTATTTAAACAAACCGGGGCGGGTAAACATAATCATCAAACGGCTTGATTGGCGGCGGCAAAAGTTGTATGAACTGCCACGCACCGCCGCTATACCTGCTACGGCTAACGCTATAAACAACCGTTAATCTTTTTTACGAAATTAAAGAAATGGTTGGCTCAAATTAAATTATTCTTGAACCCGGATGAACAAAACCGGATCAACGTTGTTATCGGCAGGTATTATGGGGGTATTGGGATTTTCCAGAACAATAAGAATATCCGTATGTTGTCTTTTTGTTTCTTAAAATCCATATTTTCGGTAATAATTTAAAAACGCCTTTTTGCCTGAAAAAAAAACATACACCGAAGAAGAATTGGTCTACCTCCTGCAGAACCAGGACCAATCTGCATTTTCGTACCTGTATGATAATTATGCTGCGGCGTTAAACGGTACCATCTACCGGATGGTTGAAGACATCCAGTTATCTGAAGACATTTTACAGGAAGCTTTTATTAAGATCTGGAACAACTTTAAACTTTACGACAGTAGCAAGGGACGCCTGTTTACCTGGATGGTTAATCTCACCAGGAACCTCACCATTGATACCCTGAGAAGTAAGGGTTACAAAAAACAGCAAAAAATCTCGCAGGATGAAAATTCCGTAAGTACTTACCAGGACAGGAATTTTGCCACGGACCGCTTTGATAGTATTGGCCTTCGTAAACAGGTCAGTGCCCTGAAACCAGATCAAAAGGACATAATAGACCTCGCCTACTTCAATGGCTACACCCAGGAAGAAATATCCAAACATATGGGCATACCGCTGGGAACAGTAAAAACAAGAATGCGCACGGCTATTATGGAATTAAGAAAAACGATGCAGTAAATTAAGTGGAAATAAAAGATATCATATCATCCGGTTTATTGGAATTACATGTACTCGGCATGACTACGCCAGCAGAAGCGGCGGAAGTGCAGGGCTGGGCCATGAAGTACCCGGAAGTGAGAGCTGAATTGGAGGCCATAGAAGTGGCAATGGAGTCCTACGCTATGGACCATGCCGTTGAACCTGGTACAGGGCTAAAACAAAAGATCCTCACTAATACTACCCTAAAGGCCATCGACACCAACGCTCCTTCCGCAACAGTTGCAAAGGTTATAGGTATTTCGCCGACCTGGAAATACGTGGCAGCAGCTTCGGTGATTTTATTGCTGGGTAGTGCCCTTCTGAATTTTATTTATTATAACCGGCTGGAAGAAACAGACACCGTCCTGGCAAAAACGAAACAGGAATTGATTGCCGCCAATGGCAAACTGGATACTATGAATGCTGATATGAGCATTGTTCAGAACAAATACAGCCAGGTGGTTTCGCTCGACGGCCTACCCGCGGCCCCGGATGCGGCAGCTAAAATTTTCTGGATAAAAAACACCGGGGAAGTATATATTGATCCGAGTAACCTGCCGGAAGCTCCTGCCGGTATGCAGTACCAGTTCTGGGGGATAGTAGACGGTAAACCCGTGGATGGTGGAATGATCATCACTTCAAAAAATGACAGGCAATACAGGATCCAGAAAATGAAAACCTTCGGTAAGGCAGAAGCCTTTGCGGTAACCCTGGAGACCGAAGGGGGCAACCCCACCCCGAAAGGTGCGATGTATGTAATGGGAAAAATGTAAGAGTGTTGGAAATTTATATGTAAAAAGAGTTATCCATCCTCAGATAACTCTTTTTTAGTTCATAGGGTTTAAACCGATGGGGCCATTTTGTACACCAACAAGGATGGCAACATTTTTTTTGTAGGAAGACGATAAAAAGGATATTCAGCACAGGCGAACAATCCCTTCCACTACCTTTCCCGGGGAACTCTATTTTATACTTCTTAACCGCGGGGATATGCTCCGGAGACACCTATTTTGCCCGAACTACTTCATTTGTTCTGTGGCTACCAACAACTTCAATCTTTCTGTAAGTGTGTTGAGCCTTAGGTTTAAAATATCTGCATCCTTACTGTCGTTATATAACAGTTGCAATTCGAGCAGGGATGCATCCACCTGTTTTGTATTGATATTTTTGCCCAGGTCTTTACTTTGCATCAGTATTGTTTTTATTTCAATATAATTCTCTCCATAAATTTTTTGGTATTCTTTAAACAGCTTCTGTATACCATAAACTATTTCTTTTGCAGTCTTGATCCCATCGCCCGGGTATGTCAGTTGAAGAGTATCGAACATGAGGCCTGGCTCAAGAACGTCCTTATCCAGGTATTTCAGGAATAATTCTTCCAGGCTGCCTGCCTTTAATTGAATCCGCGTTTGGCGCGGATGAATTACGGTGATGATATCCAGCATGAACTCCCTTATATCAAACTGTAACTCCTGCAATTTTGAGGAGAACTTTTCAATATTCAGGTCAAAACCACGGTTCGCCTGGTTTAATTTTTCGTACTGCACAAAATATTTACTCATCGTCATCATGAAGGAATCCAGGTCCTGCCTTGTGACTTTCTTTTCCGACACAGCGAGATTACCCACCAGGCTGACTAAAGCACCGAAGATACCTGTCGTACCGAATGCCGTTTTTCCCCACTGGTGCTTAGCCGGGTTATTCACCAGTGAGGACACCACGCCGGCAAACTTTTCGGTATTTGTACTTTTTGCTTTTTCCAGGATGGGTTTTAAAGCGACCTGTATTTCCACTTCCAGGCTAAACCCCATATCCGTGGTTGTAGGATTATTGAAGGCTGTTATTTTATTGCGGTAGTTTTCTTTTTTTATCAGGCTGTTTAGTGAATTAAGGGAGTTAATAGCAGCATCTAATACACCTGAAGTTGCCAGAAATTTATTTCTTGCTGTATTCTCAAAATTATTTTTCGGGGATGGATACCCCGAAGCGCCCGAATAGGAATTACCAGCAGGAAATAAGAGTAAGAAGCTGACCATGCCGAATAATATTTTTTGTCTCATTTGTGACGGCTTATTAGGATGAACAATAAGGCTGTACAAATCATTATTCTCTAACCAGGGCGGGAAGCTGAATAGTCAAGACCAGCTCCAGTCACCTAAATGTAGGCTGGTTATTCCGGGTAGATATCATATGATGTAAACCATAAAGATCTCGCACAGCGGGTCGAAATTACCTGGCCACCTAACCGTAAGCCAGGTCCTGCCTGTAGTTTTTTTCTCGCGGCAAAATTACCCTAACACTTAAAATCCGGAATTAAACGGCCGGCCAAGGGCTACTTCGTCTTATTCTCTTTCATTTTTCTAAAACCGGAGAAACTCATAAAAAAATCTACAGGCACGTACGTAAGTGTGTCTCTGCCGATCACGTTTTTAAAAAAGGAATTGGTGACCAATTTCGTTTTGGGTTTGTAAGAAAACTGACCTGTGCTCACGCTATTTAAAATGTTCCAGCAAAACTCCGAGCAGTATAAGGACGAATCAGCATTTTGGAGATCAAAGTCATAATCGAATGTGATCAACCTTCTTTCATAACCGGACAGTACCTTTTTGACTTTTAAGAATTGACTTTTTTTAAGTGAACATTCCCATATGCCCAGGTAAAAAATATCTTTGGGGGATACAAATTCTTCTATCGATTCCACAACAAGAGCGTTCTTTAGCTTCTTTTCCGTGCTGATATTATATATCTTCAATTTGCGTGTCGGTAGTTCGTAATACGCCAGCCCGATGTGCGTGATATTGGTATCCGCACTGTTGAAGTTTTTGCTAATAATCCCTTGTTTTGACTTTGTGCCCCTGGCGATCATATATAACTTTTCTGCCTGGAATTTCACTTTGTCAAAGCCCGGTTGCTGCGCTGAAGTCATATTCCAAAAGAAAAAAAGCAGGTAGAAACTATTTTTTTTCATCTTTCAGCGATCTGTAAAAAGTGATAAAAATGGAGGCGTCCTGGAACTTGATCCGTTGTTCCTGCGTTTTATCAAAAGATATATTTGAGATGAAATTTTCGGTACCATTTACGCCAATATCAAAGTTCCAGGCCCTGTTCATCGCGACTTTCAGGCCACACCTGGCAGAAACGGGTAAAGAAAAGCCAAGGTCTGTCATCCGCTTTTCGTTTAAATCGCTCGCCTCCGGTTTTTGGGAAAATTTATAAAGGTAATCAACACCAACATTGAGTTCCAGGTAATAACTGGAGACCCTGTTTATGCGGTAATATTTTCTTATTCCCAGGGGTCGGAAATGGAGAAAATTTGCCGTGTTGTAGGTGTCGGAGTTTAATGAATCCACCCGTTGATTCCAGGCTAACCTGGAAAACCCGATCGCCCCGTTATAACTCCAGGAATACCTCTTCAGGCTGTGCTCGTATTCAAACATTATTCCCCTGTCATTGGTGGCCTTTCTTTTAAAGCCATTGTTATATCGTATCCAGTTTTGTCCCACAAGACTGGCAGACATTTTAATCTCCTGGGCGTTGGTAACTGTTGTTAATAAAACTAAACTAAGACAAAACATCACTTTATTCATGATTAAGGTTTTAAAAGTTAAACATAAAGCAAAACGAAATTCTCCCGGAAAATCGTTTTACTTTATGGAATTGTTTTAACAAAGTGAAACTGCTGCTACTACCCCAAAGAAAACAGCGCCACCTATACCGCACCAAAGCCCACAGGTTTGAAAACCGGCGATGAAACCGATACCGGCTGACAATATCACGCATGTAGTTGCATCCATGTAGCCTGGGCCGTCTATCCCTTCAACAAAACACATGTCTTGATTGCTCCACAAATTATTGTTATCTACCCCGCCAGCTTTAAAAGCACCGCGGTCCATGTTTACATGATAGGCAATCGAATTGAGTGCTAACAACATATCCTTTTCTCCGGAGGAAATAGCTGTTTTTTCTATTTCCCCGACCAAACCTTTGTAATAGTCCTGATAGTTGGTTTCGTCCACAGTTGACCGGGGATCACAAATTTTTGAAACCAGGTCCTTCGCTTCTTCACTGATGTCATTTGCATTAGCCAGGTATTCCCCGAATTTAACCGGGCCACCTTTTTTTATTTCAAAAACGCTGTTAGCTAATTGCAGGTTCATTTCTGTTTGTAGCCGAATGGATTTAACGTAATAGTCAATTGTCTCCTGGTTAATTTCTGTTACTTTTCCATTTTCAACATCCGCTTTAATTAACGCAATACTGGGAAGGTATTGTTTCCCGATTTCATCCATCCTGTTGTTGTCCTGGGCGCTTAATGACAAAGTGGAAACCACTGTCAAAAGCAGGATTATTTTTGTTTTCATAATGATTAACCGGAATCGCCGTTTCCTTGAACGGGGTTTTAATAATTCCTTAATTGCAATTTTTCCTCCCTGCAGCTTGCTGTGGTAAGTATCCTTGATTCGTTTTTTTATAATAGTCCCTCAAGACAGCATTAAGCTAGCAGGTTGTGCCCCCGCAATTAAGTGCTGTAAAGATTAAACGGTAAATGTGTAATTGCAATGGAAAAACCACCTTCTTTGAAGTGAAATTTCAGGTGGTTTCCATTATACCTGGCCCGATCGCAAATTAACCGTGCGGTAGAGTAAGACCTTAACGTAGGCTTACTTTGCTGAGGGTAAACTTTGGGGCGGATTTATAATTAGTCTAACACGTTGCGCCGTCTTAACCAACGAAGAGCGTACCGTACATTATCCTGGATGATTGGCCTAGCAGATATTAACGGCAGCTATAACACCAAAAACCAAAGCTCCCCCGACGCCACACCAAAGCCCGCAAAGCTGGAAACCGGCAACAAACCCAATGCCCGTGGCTAAAGCGACACATCCGGCTGGCTCATGATTATATTCGCCGTCCAGGCCCTGCACATAACAACCATTTGAATCCCCGCTGAAATTATTCACTTCCGCCACGCTATTCATTTTAAGATTAAAAGCGATGGAATTGTATGCCAACAACATGTCTTTTTCAGCTGAACTCACTTCACTTTTTTCTATTTCATTAACCAGGTTAGTATAATGCACCTGGTAATTCTTTTTCGTCATCCCTGTTTTCGGGAGCGCAATTTTTAATATAAAATCCTTGCTTTCCGGGCTAATCCCTTCTGCCTCGGTTATAAATGCTTCGAATTTGATCGGGCCTCCTTTTTTAAGTTCATAAATATGGGATGCTAATTCTACATTCATTTCTGTTTTTAAAGAGATCGCCTTCGAATAATTATCGATCGTCTCCTGGTTAATCTCAGTTATTTTCCCATTTTCGATATCTGTTTTAATTAAGGCCATACTAGGCAGGAATTCTTCCCCGATGTGATTAAGCCTGTTGTTTTCCTGGGCGCTAAGTGACAAAGTGCTAACCATTGTCAAAAGCATGATGATTATTGTTTTCATAATGAGTAACCGGAATCGCCGTCTCCTTGAACGGGGTTTTAATAATTCCTTAATGTGGTTAGTACCTTTTCAGTTTCTGAATGTTACACACCCTTAGACAAGGTGTTGGTTATCGCTAACGAAATTTGAAGAATGTGATAGGTTGACTAACTACTGTAAAGATTAAACAGCCGGCTTTTGATCGCAATGGAAAAACAACCTTTTTTGAAGAGAATTTGCAGGTTTGTTGTGCTATTTTTAAGGTATGCCAGGTAAGGCACTAGGGGGCAAATACATCGGGAGTTATAGGTAGGAGTTTTCCTGCCAATCAATGTACAAAGCGGAATATCTCCTTTCACAGAATCATCATCCTGCTTTGCTATTTTTTATTTCAAATGGTTTAATCGAAAATCCTGCAAAAATTGTAAACCCGTTTCCCCTTGTGTTATTTTTAAAGTTGAAATCGATATCCCCGGAAGGTTTGGTAAAATGATAATAGAAGTACCCGGCATCCTTAAATGCAAAGCTGTTAAAAAAGCACCCCTCGGTTCTCGTGGTGAAAATTTCCGAATATTTAAATTCCCATGGTAATCCGTTCCTTGTGGCCGTTACTCCACTTTTATCATAGCGAATACGCGGTTTGGTATATCTTCTGCTGAACGGGTATAGTAGCGATCCGGTTTAGAAGAATATAAAATATATACGTAGAAAATAGTCCATAAAAAAAGCGGCCTAAGGCCGCTTACATAATTTGTACCCGGGAACGGAGTTGAACCGTCACTCGCATTACTGCGAACAGGATTTTAAGTCCTGCGTGTCTACCAATTCCACCACCCGGGTGACACAAGTTTTGAAAAAAAATCCCGACAGGGTCGGGATTAGTTTTTTATTTGAGCGGAAGACCGGGCTCGAACCGGCCACCCCGACCTTGGCAAGGTCGTGCTCTACCAAATGAGCTACTTCCGCATTGAATTAAAGAACTGCTGAACTTTTACCCTAAAAACGATCTGTTTTTTTAGGACTGCAAAAATAAGGCTTGTATTCTAACTACAAAATTTAATTTGCCCGGGAGACCGGAAAATTTATTTGTATTTGGGATTGTATAATGTGTTCTCAGGAACCATCACTTCAGGTTTTCCCTTGTAGCGGTGAGTATATAGATTATAACAGCCTCCCAATACAAATGCAATAACTAAAAAGACCTGGCAATACCAGATAAACCGGGAAGAAGAGACCCAGTTATGAGCGAAATCCTTGTCTTTATTCTCTATAATCTCCTGTTGCATTTGGTTTTGATTTTTTCTGGTGCAAAAATAAGGTCTTCTATTTAAAAACAATTATTTGCTGTTAATAATTTCAGAAAACGTCTTTTTCTTCTTAATGAAATAATCCCAAACTATTGACCCGTTGTACCATCCCCTTACCGTTGTTTGCTTTCGGCGGGCAAATACCGATCTTTTTTGATAAAAAAGTACCCATAGCACAAAGTGCAGGTGCGCACGCGCAATCGCAAGAAAATAGCCCCAGTCCCCGGTTAATATACCTCTCCATGCGGCTATAGCATCCAGTAAAAGCCTTATATAAAGTGTGCGGAGGCGTTTACCCCAGGGAAGATTTTTATAGAGCATAATCAGCCCGTTCCTGAAGTTGAGAAATGTTTTGTAACTATTCCCCGCAGGTAAAGTACCGCCACCGACATGGTAAACTATAGAAGCTGGCTGCACCATCACCCTGTACCCGGATAACTGCATGCGCCAGCAAAGATCTATTTCCTCCTGGTGAGCAAAAAAATATTCGTCCAATCCTTTCATTTCATGATACACCCCGGCGCGCACAAACATAGCTGCACCGGTAGCCCAGAAACAGTCCCGGGCGTCATCATATTGGCCGCGGTCATCCTCGCAGTACTCAAAAACCCTCCCCCGTGCAAAGGGATAACCGTACTTATCGATCCATCCGCCCGCAGCACCCGCATATTCAAACTGGCTTTTATTGTTATAGGCCAAAACCTTAGGCTGGCAGGCCGCAATATTTTCATCCTTCTCCATCAGTGCAATCACAGGTTCCAGCCAACCTGGTGTAACTTCCACGTCGCTGTTGAGCAACACATAATAATCGGCTTCCACCTGTTTTAATGCTGTATTGTAACCTTTGGCAAAACCTTCATTACCGGGATTAAGTATAATCTCCACCTGCGGGTAATTCTTCCGCAGAAAGTTTACCGAATCATCAGACGATGCATTATCCGCTACGATAATGCGCTTTTTTGGATAACTGCTGCTGAGCACAGCCGGCAAAAACTGCTGCAGGAAATTGCGGCCATTCCAGTTCAGTATCACAACAGCTACCCGGGGCTGAACCGGTGTGACGGCGTCGTTACTTCGGTCTTCTGCTAAAGGACCCGGTGACTGGGAATGATCTGGTGTTGAATCCATCAAAAAAATATTAAGCAGCTTTTGTTGATGCACAAACATACTTTATTTAATAACGTACCTGCAAGGGGTTAACGGCTGATTTTATTTTCTTATCCATTATTTCTTATTTTTAAACATGTTTTCACAAATATTCAATTGGCGGACTGTGCTTGCCCTGATTGCCATTGCTATTGTATCTGCTACGATATTTTTCTCTGATTTTTTATCGAAAAAGATTGCTGCAGAGGAAAAACAAAAAATTGAACAGTGGGTGGAGGCAGTAAAAGAGATAAGCAACCCCGGCAGCCCACAAACCATATTATCCGGTAAGATATTAACGGAAAACAGCAAAGATATCCCGATGATCGCCGTCAGTGAAAAAGGGGCTATCCTGGACCACTACAATATCGATACGTTTAGTATTAACCACGATAAAGATTTTCTTTCCCGTAAACTGGAGGAATTTAAATCCAGGAATGCACCAATTGTCTGGAAAAATCCGCTGGACAGCACGCAGAATAACCTGGTCTATTATGGCGAGTCTTCCCTACTGAAGCAGATAAAATATTTTCCCCTCATACAATTATTGGTAGCCGGACTTTTTATTATCGTCACCTTGATTGCCGTGACTACCCGCAACAAGAGCACCCAGAACCAGGTATGGGCAGGTATGGCGAAAGAAACTGCCCATCAGTTGGGGACACCGCTCTCTTCCCTGCAAGGTTGGGTAGAATTGCTGCGGGAAACAAAGGGCACAGAAAATATTGCCATGGAGATGAGCAAGGATGTAGACAGGCTGAAATTAGTTAGCGACAGGTTTGGAAAAATCGGCAGTACGCCCCAGTTGGAAGAAGCAAATATCGTGTGGCAGGTAGAACAGATGGTAGCTTATATTAAAAGGCGCTCGCCGGACAAAGTCCTGTTCTCCCTTAATACAAATAACGAGACAGAGATCAATGCGATGATCAATACACCTCTTTTTGATTGGGTTATCGAGAATTTATTAAAAAATGCCCTTGATGCCATGGACGGCCGGGGTGCTATTGAGATCCAGATCAAAGATGAAACGGCCCAGGTGGTCATTGACATCACGGATAGTGGAAAAGGGATAAGCCAGAAAAATCTTTCAAGGGTTTTTAAACCAGGCTTTACCACAAAAAAACGTGGATGGGGCCTTGGCCTCTCACTAAGCAAACGTATTATAGAACAATACCATAAAGGCGACCTGTTTGTGAAACATAGTGAGCCGGGCAAGGGTACTACCTTCAGGATAGTGCTCAAAAAATAAGAACCTGGGCGTGTATCTACTGATTTCTTTTTTTATAAAGTTGTAATCTTCTAAATTTGCATTCTCTCAAAATGCGGCGATGGCGAAATTGGTAGACGCACTACCTTGAGGTGGTAGCGCCCTAACCGGGCGTGGGAGTTCGAATCTCCTTTGCCGCACAAACCTCTCCTTTTAAGGAGAGGTTTATTTTTTATCTTGTAAAAAAATTATGGAATGGCAAATGATATAAAATGCCCCAATTGCGGGCATGTTTTTGATGTGGAGAATGTGCTGGCAGCCGATATAGAACAAAAATACCAACTGCAATACCAGGACAGGCTGAAACAATCTCTTGGTAAAATAGAAGAAGAAAAAAAGAAACTGGAAGCAGATCAACAACT
>JAKFCK010000083.1:0-1527 GCA_036676685.1 Chitinophagaceae bacterium
AGTATTACAAATTATTTCATTGAAGTTTATATTCACTTTTCATTTCAACTTTCTTATTTCTAAAAATGTAACTGGCTTTCACTATTCACTATTCACTATTCACTATTCACCCTATTCACCACTCACAAAATGTCTTCATCAAAACGTCTCATAGTCATCGGTGGTGGAGCGGCAGGTTTTTTTTGTGCAGTGAATGCGGCGAGGCTTAACCCCGCGTTGCATGTTATTCTCCTGGAAAAATCATCCAAATTATTAAGTAAGGTAAAAGTCAGCGGTGGGGGAAGGTGCAATGTAACCCACGCCTGCTACAGCGTTGCGGATATCTTAAAAAAATACCCAAGGGGCAGTGCATTCCTTAAAAAAGCATTTCATCACTTTTTTACAACAGATACTATTGAATGGTTTAAGGAACGGGGGGTGGCTTTAAAAACAGAAGCCGATGGAAGAATGTTCCCGCAAAGCAATACGTCCCAGACGATCGTGGACTGCCTGCTGGCAGAGGCGGATAAATACAAGGTGGAGATTTGGATGAATGCGGAGGTAAGGAAAATCAGGTCAATGGTCAATGGTCAATGGTCAAATGGAGAAAGCTTAAACGCTGGCGGCAGCTCCTTTGAACTTGAACTTGCAAATAATAAAATGGTTGAGGCGGACTACATATGCATCGCAAGCGGTGGCTATCCAAAACCGGCCCAGTTTGAATGGCTGACAAAAACAGGGCATACAATCCAGTCACCGGTACCGTCTTTGTTTACTTTAAACATGCCCGGCAATCCAATTACATCGCTGATGGGGATCACTGTGGAAAATGCTGCCATAAAAATTGTGGGTACAAAAATTCAGCAGGAGGGCCCCTTGCTCATAACACATTGGGGTCTTAGCGGTCCGGCTGCATTAAAACTGTCTGCATGGGGAGCCAGGGAAATGGCGGAAAAAAATTATCACTGCACTATCCATGTGAACTGGCTGCCCGCCTACAACGAAAACACCCTGGCTGAGAAGGTAAAACTGGTAAGGTTCACTATTGCTTCGCAAAAGATCGTCAACCGAAATCCTTTTGGATTACCAGCACGTTTATGGGAATACTTCCTGCAGCAGTGCGGTATCAACCCGGATTTGCGGTGGGCCGACCTGCCCGCGAAGGAGCAAAACAAACTTGTTAAAATTTTATGCGCACAGGAAATGGAAGTGAAAGGAAAGACTACTTTTAAAGAAGAATTTGTTACTGCAGGGGGCATCGTGCTGAACGAAATTGATGTAAATACCATGGAGAGTAAAATCGTCCCCAACCTGTTTTTTGCAGGAGAGATCATTGATGTAGATGCGGTTACAGGAGGTTTTAATTTCCAGAACGCATGGACCACGGGGTGGATCGCGGCGAAAGGGATCGTGAATAAGTCAATGGGTCAATAGGTCAATGGGTCAATGGGTCATTGGGTCAATGGGTCAATGGGTCAATGGGTCAATAAGTCAATAAGTCAATGGGTCAATACGTTAATGGGTCATTGGATTTCTGTAAGCAGGTTT
>JAKFCK010000084.1:0-1812 GCA_036676685.1 Chitinophagaceae bacterium
ATGAAAGGGAAATGCCGACCGTTTTGGCTCCCCACATCAGGCCATTCGCCCGGGCCTGTTCATTGATGGGAACAATATCTATGGCCATGCCATCTGTGGCCACGTCCTGGAAAGCCCCGAAAAAACTCACCCAAAATCCTGCTATCATAAGCGCCGACATATTGTTCAGCGGGTCAGGCACAAGCGCCATGGCGATGAAGCTTATTATTAAACCTAATTGCCCGAACAATACCCAGGGCCTTCTTCTTCCCATGGGTAAAAAACTAAACCGGTCCATCAGAGGTGCTACCAATATTTTGAAACTCCAGGGTATACCAATGACGCCAATAAAAGCGCCGATCTCGCCGGGCGATTTGCCATTCATAGCCATCCAGGCAGGAATGCCAAAATAGGTCATTCCTTCAGGTATGCCCTGCGCCACATAGAGGATGGCAAAACTGAAATAACGAACAAAGGGATTTTCGGATAGTGCGGGAAGGCTTGCAGCTTTTTTTAGCGGGATGATTTGGTTCATTGTTTTGCTTGTTTATGATTAGTCAGCCTGTTCCTCGTCAATTGTGTATGGTGAATAGTGAATAGTGAATAGTGAATAGTGAATAGTGAAAGCCCGCGGCTTTTTTTGTTTTAAGAAAGTTTGTTCGGTGAGAAGACCATAAAGATTTCATTACTCAATCTTTCAATGGTCACCAGTGAATAATAAAATCCCCCAAGTTTTTCCCTGTGTTAAAAGTCTGATAAACGAAACGACTTCATAGATTTCACAATACACTATTCACCATTCACCTTCAACCCATTCACCCATTCACCCATTCACCACTCACTTCACAAATAACTCAACCACCATTTTTCCTTGTGCCTGGTTTTATATTGATCATACCATTTGCAGAGCGGGTACAGGAACAGGACAATTCCTACCCATACCAGGTAGGTTATGGCCAGGGAAAATCCATAACCTTTTAACTGTGGGTCCACCCATGTTCTGCGTTGTAAGATCATATCCGTCCAATTGAAACCTGAAAATTCTGCTGCCAGCATTGCAATAAAATGTATCAGGTACAGGTGCAGGATGTAAAAAAACATTGGCACCCTTCCTATATGAATAATTGCACGGGCTAAACCTCCTTTTAGTTTTTCTACAAATGCAAGAAGTAGCAGTGCGGGTCCAAGAGTCATCAGCGTGTAATGAAGCGAAGGAGGATATTTAGTGGTATTCAGAAAGGATAGTAAAGTAAAGGTTGCGGAACGTTGAGTTGACCAGGGAGCGGGGTCACCATATATATTTATAGCCCTTAGCAAAATAAATAAAAAAACTGCTGCAGCGCCTGTAATGAACAACCATTTCCTTCTTCCCGGCAGGCTAAAATCTATTGTGTATAATTTCCCAAAACAATACCCGAGGAGCATAATACCTATCCATGGCAATACCGGGTATGAAAACCTTACCCGATGCTGTTCGTCCAGGTTGAAGATTTTGGGCTCGTGCAAAGCTGACCATAAGACACTGTCATAATGGATATTGTCCAATAAATTGTGACCACAAACAAGTATAAGTCCCAATGCAAAAACAGCCCTGAAAGGAAGGTGGATAGCGGCAGCTAAAACGATCATACTTATTCCTATTGACCAGATCACCCCCAGGCCGATAAAGGGTAATTTGTAATTAAATGACCACGCAAAATTTACCACGGTAAATTCAAGAAGGATCAACCACAGCCCCCTTGTGAGCAGAAATTTAGTTAATTGTTGTTTCGTTTTTCTTTGGCCCGACAGGAAAGCAGAGGTACCGGCAAGGAAAACAAATACAGGGGCACA
>JAKFCK010000085.1:0-7654 GCA_036676685.1 Chitinophagaceae bacterium
GGGCGGGAACTCCACAATCTTTTTATTGAACTCCGTGACAAATTTCAACAGAGTTTCCTTGTTGTTACCCACAATGAAGAATTGGCGCAAATGAGCGACCGCATTGTGCACATGAAAGATGGCAGGATCATTTAACGATCACAGATCCTTTTTTTGATTTTGATTTGCTCAACTTTTGGATTGCTGCGCCCAACCTTAAATTCTAAAAAACACCAGATGCTGGCAATAAATCATCAGAACAGGTCCCTTATTATATTAATACTTGGGCTTCTCTCGGCTATTGGACCTTTTTCCATAGATATGTATTTGCCGGGTTTCCCGGCCATCGCCATTGATTTAAAAACGTCCGTGGATATGGTGTCCTACTCTCTCGCGAGCTTTTTCGTAGGGGTTTGTATTGGGCAGCTACTTTGCGGGCCGCTGCTGGACAGGTATGGGAGAAAAAAACCGCTGGTTATTGGCCTGCTGTTATACATTCTCGCGTCCGTGGGTTGCATGTTTTCTAATACCATTGAGTTGCTGATCTTTTTCAGGTTCTTCCAGGCATTGGGCGGATGCGTAGGAATGGTGGCCCCCCGGGCGGTGATACGCGATGTATTCCCGGTAGAGGAAAATGCAAAAGTTTTTTCCCTGATGATCCTGATATTGGGTGTGTCTCCCATTATTGCTCCCACTGCGGGAAGTTACCTGATCACCTGGTTTGGCTGGCACAGTGTATTTCTTGCGCTCGCCATCATCTGCGCGTTGATCCTGTTCGCGGTTATCTTCCGCTTGCCGGAAAGCAAACCGCCGGATCCTACCTATTCATTGCGTCCCAGGCCCATCCTTACCAACTTTTATAATGCGCTGAAGGTACCGCAGTTTTATACCTATGCGCTCACAGGCGCAATTTCGTCAGCCGGGCTTTTTGCCTACCTGGCGGGTTCCCCATTTGTATTCATGGAATTATTTGGCACCACCGAACAGCAGTACGGTTACATATTCGCGATTATCGCAGCGGGTTTGATTACCTGCAGCCAGTTAAACAATCGCCTGCTCCGGAACTATACCAGTGAGCAGATCAGCCTGGTCACGCTGAGCCTGCAAACGATAATTGGTGTTTTACTCGTGGCCGGCACAGCCCTGCAATGGCTGAACTTATACAGTACAATTGTGCTTATGGCCCTCTTCCTTAGTTGCCAGGGTTTTAGTTTCCCTAATTCATCGGCTTTGTCTATGGCACCCTTCACAAAGAACGCCGGGGTTGCCTCTGCGTTGATGGGCGCACTCCAGATGGGCTTTGGTGCACTGGCTGCGGCGGCTGTGGGTTTAATGAATGCCAGCACAGCACTGCCCCTGACTGGTATTATGGCAGCATGTTCATTTGTCGCTTTGATGATCCTTGTATTCGGAAGTGCAAGAATTAAATATGCTTCCCGGAAGGAGGATGTGGAAGAAGGTTCACTGGATATGATAGAGAAGTATTAGGCCAAGAGTGGGTGAGTACCTGACAATCTACTCCTCTTCGAAAAGCCTTTGAACATTCGTCCACTATTCACTGAGCAGCATTTGTATCCGGGCGGCAACTTTCTCTGCATTCGGAAGCATAGCCTGCTCCAGTAACATATTCATCGGAACAGCCGGAAGATCCAGTGCACCGAGTACTTCTACCGGTGCATCCAGGAATTTGAAACAGGCTTTGGAAACCCTGCCGGCCAGTGCTTCAGCAAAGGAATTGTTCTGCTGCTCTTCGGTTAGTATTAAACATTTGCCGTGTTTTTTTACCGTGGCAAAAACAAGTGCTTCATCCAGGGGGTATAAGGTGCGCAGGTCGATAACTTCAATCCTGCCGGCAAATTTTTTGGCTGCGGCTTTGGCCCAGTACACACCCATACCGTAAGTGATCACGCAGGCTGATTCACCAGTCGCCACTTTTTCCTCATCGGCTGCTAGAACAATATTGCCTTTGCCTAACGGTAACACGTAGTCTCTTGCCGGTTCAGTTGTTTTGGCCTCTTCTGTTCCCGGAACCTTGCTCCAGTAGAGCCCTTTGTGTTCCAGCATCAATACAGGATTGGGATCCAGGAAGGCTGCTTTGAGCAACCCCTTCATATCGGCCGCATTACTTGGGTACACCACCTTAATTCCTTTAATGGTGAGTAACAAACTTTCTATGCTGCCACTATGGTACGGCCCGCCACCGCCGTAAGCACCTATCGGAACACGGATCAGCGTTTGCACCGGAAATTTTCCGCAGGATAAATAACAGCTCTTGGAAATTTCCGTTACCAGTTGATTAATGCCCGGGTAAATATAATCCGCGAACTGCACTTCCACGATGGGTTTTACCCCTACGGCACTCATCCCTACCGTAGAACCAATAATATAAGCTTCCTGTATCGCCGTGTTAAACACCCGGTGGTCTCCGAACTGTTCCGCCAGGGTAGCTGCTTCGCGGAAAACACCGCCAAGCCTGCGTCCTACATCCTGCCCGTAAAGAACGGCTTCCGGGAAATCTTCCATTATTTCCCGGATGGCGAATAAGGCTGCATCTACAAACAATACTTTTTCTTTTCCAACAGGTGCCCTTTCTCCCGCTTCTCTCTCAATTTTTTGTGGTGCGAATATGTGCGTACTTACACTGCCGGGATCTGGCTCCGGGGACGCCACTGCCGCCCGGAAATCTTTTTCTACCTGTTCCCTGGTTTCCTGCTCGATTTGCTGAAGCGCCTGTTCATCGCTGCCCTGCTGCAGCAAAAGTTCCCTTAACTTGGGTCCCGGATCATCTGCATAATGGATAGCCAGGTCCTCCGCGGTTCTGTAAAATTCTTTTCTCACTCCACTGGTGTGATGCCCCAGTAACGGCACTTTGGCATGAACAAGCCATGGCTGCCTTTTCTCTCTCACGGTGGTGACTACCTGCAGCATCGTAGCGTAACTTTCCGTGAAGTCGCTGCCATTTATACTCACCCTGTTAATTCCTTTAAAACCCTGGATAAATTCAAAGGCTGTGCCCGTTCTTGCCTCTGCAGCACTCACGCTGATTCCCCATTCATTATCCTGCACCAGGTAAATGATGGGCAACTGGTGTAATGCTGCAAACTGCAGTGCCTCGCTCACTTCTCCTTCTGTCATGGAGGCGTCGCCAAGCGAACAAATCACTACAGGCAGTTCACCCGAATCGCCTTTACGCAGGAGCGGGGAGTTTATTTTCTCTAAATATTTTAAACCCTGGGCGATGCCTGTTGTAGGGATCACCTGCATGCCGGTGGCACTGCTCTGGTGAATGATCGTTGGTTTGTCGCCCGCCCGGGAATTAGGGTGATTGTAATATTCCCTTCCACCCGTGAAGATGTCTTCGCCTTTTGCCAGCAATTGAAGCATGAGTTGGTAAGGGCTGAAATTCAGGCCCAGCATTAAACTTTCATCGCGGTAATAGGGGCTTACATAATCGCAGGGCAGCAGGTTAAATGCTGTAGCAATCTGGATAGCTTCGTGCCCGCGGCTGGTGCTATGCACATATTTGCAGATGTTCCTGTTATTTTCATATGTGTCTGCCATTGCCCGGGCAGTACACATCAGGCGGTAAGCATTTGTTAAAAGGTCGGTCATTACGCAATCAATAGGTCAATAAAAATACGCCGCAAAAGTATCCATAAAAAACAAGAGCCGCAAAAGCGGCCCTGTAATTATTGCATCGTAAAACCTTCTAAAAACTTCGTGGTAAAATTGCCCTTCCTGAAGTCCTCGTTCTGCATCAGTTGAAGGTGGAAAGGGATAGTAGTCTTAATGCCTTCGATCACGTATTCGCTCAGCGCCCTGTGCATCGTATTAATGGCTTCCTCGCGGGTTTGTGCAATGGCGATCAGTTTCCCGATCATACTATCGTAGTATGGAGGGATAACGTATCCTGCGTATACATGGCTGTCTACCCTTACGCCGTGGCCGCCGGGGTGATGCAGTACGGTGATCTTTCCCGGGCTCGGGCGGAAATCATTATAGGGATCTTCGGCATTGATACGGCATTCGATGGCATGCATCTGGGGGAAATAGTTGATACCGCTAACCTTTTCGCCTGCAGCAATTTTTATCTGTTCCTTGATCAGGTCAAAATTGATCACTTCTTCGGTAACGCAGTGTTCCACCTGGATCCGGGTATTCATTTCCATGAAATAGAAGTTGCGGTGTTTGTCTACCAGGAATTCTATGGTGCCCACACTTTCATAGTTAATCGCCTGGGCGGCTTTAATGGCAGCCTCACCCATGCGGTTCCGCAGATCGTCCGTCATAAAAGGGGAAGGGGATTCTTCCACGAGCTTTTGGTGCCTGCGCTGGATGGAACAATCTCTTTCACTGAGGTGGCTTACGTTGCCGTATTGATCCCCTGCAATCTGGATTTCGATATGACGGGGTTCTTCTACAAATTTTTCCATGTAGATACCATCGTTCTTAAAAGAGGCTGCAGCTTCTGTTTTTGCATTTTCGTAAGCTTTTTCTATCTCGCTTTCCTGCAATACAACACGCATTCCTTTTCCACCTCCACCCGCAGTGGCCTTTAATATAATGGGGTAGCCAATTTCGGCGGCTGCTTTTTTAGCGTGTTCTACGTTTTGTAACAGGCCTTCCACACCAGGTACCACAGGCACGCCCGCGCGGATCATCGTTTCTTTGGCGGTAACCTTATCACCCATGGCATTGATCATGTCTGGCGTGGGCCCGATAAATTTGATGGAATGATCGCCACAAATTTTGGCGAACTTTGCATTTTCTGCAAGAAAACCATAACCGGGGTGAATAGCATCGGCGTTGGTAATTTCTGCTGCCGCCATAATATGGGCCATGTTTAAATAACTGTCAACGCTTTGAGGTTTCCCGATACATACTGCTTCATCAGCAAACTTTACGTGAAGGCTGTCTTTATCAGCCGTAGAATAAACGGCTACGGTTTTTATGCCCATTTCTTTGCAGGTCCGTATAATCCGTAAGGCAATTTCTCCCCTGTTGGCAATAAGTATTTTTTTGAACATAGTATTTTAACGTGCCATAGTGCAGAAGTCAGTAAATGTGCAAATGTGCAAATATGCAAATGTGCAAATTTAGATTCCGGCTTCATATCGATTTAGGATGGCATCTTTTTACAAATTAATTAAATAAGAAAATTTAATAAAATAACTGATAGATCATTGTCTCTTTGATGTGGCAAGAATGCTCCCAAGAATTTTGTTTAGTACTTCAAGCTTTTCTCCCAAGCCAATGGGTTTGGGGTATTCCGGAGCCTGGTCACATATTAACAACCAGTATTGTGTTTCATCTGCTTCTTTAGCTGCAATCTTGATTTTATGAATAAAATCCGCCTTGCTTTCCGGGTTTTGCGCTTCCATTGCATTAGCTCCGATAGATGTGCCAGACCGGATCAATTGATTTGCAAGGGCAAATTTTTTCTCCTTATTTAGTAGTTCGCAATATTCCACTATACTTACTGAAAATTCAATAGAGAGTTTTAATAAGGGATTGCTTTCAATCAGTTCCTTTCTCATAAGACCTTGGGATGAAATGAGTCTGCCGGTTTTTCAATTTGCACATTTGCACATTTGCATATCTGCACACTTTTTTAAGCGGGGTCAACCAAAAACAACGGCTGATCATACTCCACGGGGCTTGCGTCTTCAACCAATACTTTTACAATGGTGCCTTTGATCTCACTTTCAATTTCATTGAACAGTTTCATAGCTTCTATTATACAAACTACTTTCCCCGGATTTACCTCATCGCCCACATTTACAAAAATGGGCTTATCAGGGCCGGCCTGGCGATAGAATGTTCCGATCATGGGGCTTTTAATCGTTACCAGGTTATCTTGTTTTGGAGCGGCAGGCGGGGCAGATGTTGCAGATCCTGCAGAGGGTGCGGATGGAGCCGGGGCGGATGGGGGAGCCGGGTTATTGTACGATTGCTGTGGTGCAGACTGGTTGTATATTTTTTGGGAGGGGTCTTTTTTTTGTTTGATCGTGATCTTGGTGCCGTCTTCTTCTATTGTTATTTCCCCGATTGATGTTTTATTGATAAGCTTGACAAGTTCCTGAATCTGTTTAATATCCATTTGATAGTTTTTAGTGATTAATTGGATGTTAGTAAAAGGGCAGCTAAGGTATGAAATACAAATTCATAAAAGCAAGTAGAAATTTTAAAAATCAGCAAAAAATGCCGTTTTTGGTAAAAAAATGCCCCGAAATCGATAAAAACCGGCCTAAAATCAGCCTGTTTTACGCAAATTAAAAAGGGCTGATCCCGAAAGATCAGCCCTGTAAAAAGTTATTTTGCCGGTTATTTTACCCGCTCCACGTACTCACCGGTTTTGGTATTGATTCGGATAAGTTCGCCTTCATTTACAAAAAGAGGCACGTTAACGGTCGCTCCTGTCTCCACGGTAGCCGGTTTGAGGGTTTTGGTGGCCGTATCGCCTTTCATCCCCGGTTCGCTATACGTAACAAGGAGAACGATCTTATCCGGTAATTCCACAGCCATCGGCAAATCCGTTTCGCCGTTAATGGCCACCATTACTTCCTGGCCGTCCTTAAGAAAACGGGGGGCATCCACCATTGTTTCCGGAACGGTTATCTGTTCGAAAGTTTCAGTATCCATAAAACTATAGCCGGTATCATCTTTATATAAATACTGGTAAGGTTTTTTTTCAACCCTCACCGGGTATATGGTTTCACCACTGTTCCAGGTTACCTCGATAGTGCGGGTATTGTCTACGCCTTTTAATTTAGCCCAAACTTTTGCTGCAGCACGGGCCGTTTTATTCTGCCCGAATTCTATCACTGTGTATAAACTGCCGTCTACTTTGATGATCAAACCAGAACGCATATCTGCTGTTGTTGCCATAATTACATATAAAATTTAAGAGGCCGCAAAAATAGGAAAGAAAAAGCAATTGCCGCAAAGGTTTCACGCCTGCAGCGCCAGCTACTTTGTAAATCGCTGATTCCATACCAACTGATCATTTACCATGATCCGGATATCATACGTGCCCCGTCCAAGATTGCTCACCGGAACCTGTATTTGCCGGGTGGAGGAAGCATATCTTAATTTGTGAAACACCCTGCCATTGGTGTGCCTGATGAAAACGCTGATCACCCCGCGTATCAGCTCATTGCCGTTATACTGCAGGTTCAATACATCCCGCACGGGTACCGGGTACATCAGCCAGTTATTGCCGGGTTCGCCAATGATCACTGTAATAGGGGAACTTAACGTAAAACTGCCGTCCTTCAATATAGATTTGAGCCGGTAATAATTTTTGCCCGTTGCTACTGTTGCATCACTGTAGCTGAGGAACCGTGCTTCCTGGGTTTTGGAGAACCTGAGCTGGTGAACGGTGAGCCAGTTTTTATTGTCGGAACTGCCTTGAATAACGTAAGCGATCACACGCGGGTTGGTATGACTCCATTTGAGCTTCACGAGCTTTCGTTGGTGTTCATACACGGCGGTGAGGCCGCAGGATACCGGTTGGGCATAACTGCCTGCAACAAAGCTAACCAGTAGCACCGGCAGGAGGGACTTCATCGGGGTGGTTTTAGGTATAAACTGAAAAACACCCGGTTTTATTATCCGGGAATAGTTAAAGATGCGGCCGCGGGTAACCAACCCCATTCAAATTTTTTTCATACGA
>JAKFCK010000086.1:0-12566 GCA_036676685.1 Chitinophagaceae bacterium
TTGTAACCGAAGATGTCAAACTGGGAGTGACCGATAATGGTATTCACCAGGTTGCCCGCATAAGCTGGACGTACATTTTCCGGTAGTTCGGTGATCTTATCCCTGAAGTGGGCAAAGTTGAGTTTCACATCATACCGGAAATCACCTCTTCTCTCTCCCTGGTATCCCAGCACGAATTCCCAGCCTTTATTACTTTTCGAAGCCCCGTTCACTGCTTTTGATTGCCCTTCTCCCAAAGCAGAGGCCACAGGAGGCGTGATCAGGATACCCGTTGTATTTCTTGAGAAATAGTCAAAGGACCCGTAAATTTTACTTTTGAAGAATGAGAAGTCGAGGCCCGCGTTAATTTCTTCTGTTTGTTCCCATTTCAGGCCAGAGTTTGCGGCCTGTGTTTGTACAAACCCAGATGGCAATGTACCGGTGTTGGCACCATTCAAAGCGTATGCAGTTCCCACGTTCATGTATTGTTCCCAGAAGCCCGGTGTGAGCTGGTTCTGGCTGGTTCCATATCTTGTATCAAACAATCCGAAACGGGCAAGGTCACCGATCTGTTGGTTACCCACGCGGCCAACCCCTACTCTCATTTTTAACTCCGAGAAAAATGAAACATCCTGCATGAACTTTTCTTTGTCTATTCTCCATCCAACAGACGCTGCGGGAAAAATACCGTATTGGTTGTCTGCACCAAAACGGGAAGATCCATCCCGGCGTACGGTTAATGCAACAAGATATTTATCGGAATAATTATAATCTACCCGGCCGAACTGGGAAAACAACCTGTTGCCGGTAGAACTGCCAAACACTGTTGTGTTGCCTGTACCTGCATTCAGGGTGAAATAATCTTCCGTCTGGATCGCATAACCTTCTTTTTTCACGTAATTAAAATCGACATCTGTTTTAATGTATTCGGTACCGGCAAGAAATTTAAAGCTGTGCTTGTCATTTAGATCCCAGTTATACCTTACCGTGTTAGACCATGTGATACTTAAAAAATGATTCTTATCAAAGGACAAACTGTTTGTTGTGCGGCTCAATGCACCTTCTATAAAAGTTGGCGTGATCACTTTATTGGAAAAGTTCGCATCATCGGCGCCGATATTTGTTTTAAAGAATAAATTTTTAAGCGGCTGAATTTCCACGAACAGGTTACCGAAAGCGCTTACCCGATTTGCATTATTCCATTTTGCAAGATCCTGCATGTGCAGCGGGTTGTTCCTGTCTGAATAACCTGCACCTGATTCACCTGCATAGGTCACCCCATCTTTCTGGTACACGGGAATGGTAGGCGCTAAGGTCACAGCCAGGAAAGTTGTAGCCGCTCCACCAAGATCACGTGCGGTGAGCCTTTCATTGGAGTTGGCAATACGCAGGTTTACGCCCAATGATACTTTGTTGTTGAAAGACTTAGTTAACGCATTAATGCTGCCACTGAGCCGGTCATAGTTCGTGAATCTCAGCATCCCCGTGTTTTTCAGGTAGCCTATATTGATCTCCACTGAAGAATTTTTATTGCCAACAGAAGCGGTAAGATTGTTATTTGTTACAATGCCCGTTTTATACATCACGTCCTGCCAGTCGGTATTGCCGGCGATGGTATTGCTATCCCCGCCAACAAATGGTTTAAGTGTAACACCATTCAACACAGGATTATTAAAATCATTGTTCCAGTCGAATGTATAAATTTCGCCGTAACCAGCTGCAGGGTCTTGCCGGTCATTTACGGATGCCTGCCACAATGCTTTACCCCGATCAACAGAGCTCAGCATTTTCAGCCGCATAGATTTTTCTGACTGCGTGGATACGCTGCTGTTGAACTGGAAATTTACTTTACCATTTGTGTTGCCACCATTTTTGGTGGTAACAATGATAACACCGTTTGATGCCCTGGCTCCATAAATAGATTCTGCGGATGCATCTTTGAGCACCTGTACTGAAGCAATATTGGCAGGGTTCATGTTTTGAAAAACTTCCGGCCTGGTGGTAGGGATCCCATCAATGATATAAAGCGGATCATTATTACCCAGGGTATTGGCACCCCGGATCAATATCCTGCCATTGGACCCGTTGGGAGAACCATCTTTCTCAATATAAAGCCCGGCAACACGACCCTGTAAGGCCTGCATGGTATTACCCGAACTGTTGTTCTTTACCGGTGCCAGGTCCACCACAGCCACAGCACCCGTTAAGTCCTGTTTCCGTTGGGAAGTATAACCCACCACCACAACTTCCCCAAGGTTCTGTTGTTCTTCTTCCAGGGTGACGGCATAAGTTGTTTCATCGGTTACGGATAAAGAAAACGGTTTCATACCGGTGAAGGTGAACGTGATCTTGTCCCCTTTTTTAGCCTGCACGGCAAAGGCGCCTGCGGCATCCGTAGTAGTAACCGAGTTTGCGGATTGCACGGTTACACCCTGCAGGGGTAAACCGGTAGTTTTGCCCACCACAGTTCCGGAAACCTGTTTTAGCTGGGCACTGGTGATTACTGCAATCAGTAGCATTGTAATCAGGCAAGTTAACTTTCTCATAAATTCTGGTTTTTTATATGTAATAAGAATTTTGTTTAATAAGCTTTTATCCCAACGAAGTTGTTCACTGCCGATGCATCATAAGCAGGACACGCTCCTCTTTGCGTGGCAATAAATGCCCCGAGCCGGCTGGCAAAATCAAGTGCTTCTTCCGGTGAGGCATTATCCAGCAACCTGCTTAACAAGCCCGCCAGGAAAGCATCCCCGCTGCCAACGGTATCCACAACATCCACTTTAAAGCCGCTGTGCCTGTGTATCTTTCCTTCCATGCAGATCACCGCCCCGTCCCCTCCCATGGTTACCACGAGGTTCCGGATGCTGAACTGGTCCATTATATTTTTCATGCGGTCATCCAAGCTTGAATATTTGGAAAACCACCCGGTAATGAGCTCCAGTTCTGCCAGGTTCATCTTTACAAAATCGGCTTTGGAAAGCAGGGCCCGTACAATTTTTTTATCATAATGGGGGGCACGCAGGTTAATGTCGAGCACTTTTGTATTGGCTACTTCCAGCAAACTGAAGAGCGTCTCCCGCGAAGTTTTGGACCTGGCAGCAAGGCTTCCGAAAATAAAGTAGGTGGCATTTTTGGTGAGTGCGGAAAGTTCATCGCTGTATTCAATAAAATCCCAGGCTACAGGTTTTACAATATCATACACGACTTCGTTCTGCTCGTTCGGTTCTGCAAATACTTTCCCGGTTGGTTGATCATAATCCAACTGGAAGTACGCAGTATTTACTCCGAAATCATTAAAAATATCCAGTAATTTTTTCCCTTCTTCATCCACGCCGATCCTGGTAATGAGGGCGGGATTTAACCCTTGTTTGTGTAAATGGTAGGCGACATTCATGGGTGCTCCACCGGGTTCCGCCCCGGCAGGGAGAATGTCCCACAATACTTCTCCATAACAAACAACGGGGCGATTGTTATTTTTTAGCATGGCAATCGTTTTAATTATTTTAATTTGTTTCGAGACTGACTTTTAGATCCTTCCGGTGTTTATCCCTTATGAGTTTCGCTTCTAATTGTTCCAATGGCACTCCCTTTGTTTCAGGCATTTTAAAGATCACCCAGAGTAATTGAAGGACCATCATGAAGGCAAAAAAGAGGAATATTTTTGCCGGGCCGATATTTGGGTTATTGGCAAATAAGGGAAATACGCTTGTTACTATCGCGGCCATTATCCAATGCGTGGAGCTTCCAAGGGACTGCCCATAGGAGCGAACCTGGTTGGGAAATATTTCTGAAATAAATACCCATATCACAGCTCCCTGGCCGATGGCGTGAGATGCAATAAAAAGAAAAAGGCAAACAGGAACGATGATACCATTCAACCCCTGGTATTGAAATGCTGCCGCTACGGCACCCAGGGAGATGATGTAACCGATGGAACCGATCAGCATCAGTTTTTTTCTTCCCAGTTTGTCAATCAGGTAAAGCCCGAGCATGGTGAAAATAAGGTTAGCTGCTCCGATACCTGCACTCTGCAGAAAGGCTGCACTTTTGCCGATACCCGCCATTTCAAAAACCCGTGGAGCAAAATAAATGATAGCGTTGATGCCCGACATCTGGTTAAAGAATGCGATGAGAAATGCGAGCAGGATCGGGACTGTATATCTTCTCTTAAAAAACTGGGAGAGGGTAGTCCGTTGTTTTTCTTCATCAATAGCCTGGTGGATGGCGGCAATGGCCTCGTCCACTCCATTGGGATCCGAGACTTCCAGGATCTTACGGGCTTTGTCATATTCTTTGCGGTGCACCATCAACCATCTTGGACTCTCGGGTACAAAAAACATAAGGATAATAAATAGTAAAGCGGGAAATGCGATAATGGCCAGCATCCAGCGCCATCCATCAGCGCCGAGGTCACTCAACAGGTAATTGGAAAAATAGGCCAGCAGGATACCGAACACAATATTAAACTGGAAAGTAGCCACAAGCTGACCGCGATTTTTGGCCGGGGCAATTTCCGAGATGTACATAGGGGCCACAACGGAAGAGGCACCGACTCCCAGTCCACCCACAAAACGGAAGATCATAAAAGAAAAGACTTCGGGGGCAAGGGCTGAACCGACTGAAGAAATAAGGTAAAGGAGCCCGATTACGATAAGGGTGTTTTTCCTGCCAAATTTTTCTGCGGGTATTCCACCAAACAGGGCGCCGATGATTGTGCCATACAAAGCAGAGGCGATAGCCTGGCCATGCATTACATCACTTAATAACCAGATCCTCTGAATTTCCTGTTCGGCGCCAGAAATTACTGCTACATCCAGGCCGAAGAGAAATCCACCGAGCGCAACCACTACGCTCCAAAAAATTAGTTTTTTGTTCATATGACAGCAATTTGAAACATAAATCTATGCCCGGGATACCCCGAATTGCCTTCGCTATTGTAACAAAACAATTTAAAAGCGGTTTTTTCTTTAAATAACTATAACTCATTGTTTATCAATTGACATAATACATTTTCGAAAGGTATCGAAGTGCTGACCTTTAGAATTTGAATCATAATTTTTCAGAATCATACCTTTTACGATGATATAAAAATTGTTTACATTTAGAAGTCGGTTCTATTTGCCAGAAAAAATTGCCTGATGCCTGCCAAAATCTTCATCCTTTTTATTTATTCCTGCTCTTTACTCAGCTCCTGCTTCGATAAAAGCAGCGAGAAAAAATTTATCATAGGTTTTTCACAATGCGTGGATTCAGATAAATGGCGGCAAACTATGCTGGAAGAAATGAAAAGGGAATTAGCCTTCCATGAGAATATTACTTTCATCTATAAGGTGGCAGACGACAGGAGTGATAAGCAGGTAGAGCAGGTGAAAGAACTGATGAAGCAGGACCTTGACCTGCTGATTATTTCCCCCAACGAGGCAAACCCACTTACACCGGTGGTGGAAGAAGTGTATAAAAAAGGCATACCCGTAATAGTTATTGATAGAAAAGTGGCTTCCCGTGCTTATACGGCCTACATCGGTGCGGATAATTACGAGGTGGGTAAACTGGCCGGGCAGTATGCCGTGAACCTGCTGAACAAAAAGGGAACAGTTACCGAGGTGCTGGGGTTAGCAGGTTCATCCCCCGCTATTGAAAGGCATAAAGGATTTACGGACGCTATAAAAGATTATCCTGAGATTAAACTGGTTACGCAGATCCCCGGACAGTGGCTTAGGAGCAAGGCCGTTGCCGAGGTCACTAAAAGAAACGCAGAAGTAAAACAAACCGACCTGGTTTTTGCTCATAACGATATGATGGCGATCGGCACAAGGGAAGCCCTGGAGAAAACAAATCCCGGCAACCAGCTGAAGATAATTGGTATTGATGCCCTTCCGGGTAATGACGCAGGACTGGAATTTGTGGCGGATAAAAAAATAACGGCATCCGTTTTATATCCTACCGGTGGTGACGAAGCTATAAGGCTGGCGCTCAGGATCCTGAATAAGCAGGAGTTTAAAAAGGTAAATATCCTTAATACACTCGTGGTAGATTCCTCAAATGTGCGCCTGATGAAACTGCAATCAGAAAAGATCATCAGCCAGCAGCAGGACATTGAAAAACAACAGGCACTGGTGGAAGAGCAGAAAAGAGTGTATAACAACCAGCGTACTTTCACGGGTATACTGGCGGTGGCTTTGCTTTTGCTGCTATTCCTCGGGGGTGCTGTTTTTTATTCGTGGAGAAAAAACAAGAAGATCACGAATAAATTGCAGTTGAAAAATGACGAGATCTCCTCGCAACAAAAGCAGCTGATAGAAATGTCGGAGAAAGCGGAAGTGGCCCACCAGGCCAAACTCAATTTCTTCACCAATCTTTCCCATGAATTCCGAACGCCATTAACACTGATACTTTCCCCGCTGGAGGAACTCCTCGCCAACGAAAAAATGCAATCCGGTAACCGGCAGACGCTTCAGCTTGTGCACAGGAACGTGATGCGTTTGTACCGGCTCGTGAACCAGCTAATGGATTTCAGGAAAATTGAATTCAGCAAAATGAAGGTAAGGGCATCCGAAAATGACCTCGTTACTTTTGTAAAAGAGATCACTGAATCCTATGAAGTACTTGCCAGGAAAAAACAGGTCGGGTTAAGGTTCTTTACCAACGAAAGAGTATTGCCCACCTGGTTTGATGTAACGATGATAGATAAGGTGATCTTTAACCTGTTGTCCAACGCGTTTAAGTTTACCAAAGAAAATGGCTTTATACATGTCACTGTCAGCAAATCTGCAGACATGGCTATCATCAAGGTAGAAGACAATGGGGTGGGCATGGGGCCGAACGCACTGGAACATGCGTTTGAACCTTTTTTCCAGGGGGAGTATGAAAATTATAAGGGCTCAGGCCTGGGGCTGGCACTCTCGAAAGAGTTTATAGAAATGCACCATGGGCAGATATTCGTTTCCAGTGAGAAATGGAAGGGCACCTGCTTTGAAATAAAATTGCCGTTAGGGAAAGATCACCTGCAGGCAGAGGAGTTAATCGATAACCCCGACGAGGATACCAGGGCAGAAGATGCGAAAATGTACACCACCGAATTAATGAATGACACGGAAGAGCTCCAGGAAAACCTTGCACTGGGAAATAATGGCAACCGGGCATGTGTATTGGTGATAGAAGACAATGATGACCTGCGTTATTACCTTACATCCAGGCTTTCCCGCGCCAATGATGTGCTGGAAGCTGATAACGGCTTAACAGCACTGGACATTGCTTTTGCCAATATCCCGGATATTATTATTTGTGATGTGATGATACCCGGGAAAAACGGTTTGGATGTGACACGTATTTTGAAAAACGATGTACGTACTGCCCACATACCTATCATCCTGCTCACAGCCAGGAACGAAGAGCAACAACGAATAGAAGGGCTGGAAACAAAAGCCGATGCGTATCTCACAAAACCTTTTAACCTGCAGCTGGTGCATGAAACGGTCAAGAATCTGCTAACCAACCGCGAGAAAATGAAATCCCACTATTCCACCGAAACCTTTAACGAAGAAAAATCACCGGCGGGTAAAAAACTGGAGCGGAAGTTTATCAGTGAATTTTGCGGGATAGTGGAAAATAATATCGCCAATGAAAAATTCAGCGTGGATGATATCTGTAAACATATGGCGATCTCCAGGATACAGTTATACCGTAAAGTGAAACAGGTATTAAATTGCAACGTGAATGACTACATTATCACGACGAGGCTGCAGAAAGCAAAATATTATATGCAGCACGAGAATCTGTCCATTTCTGAAATAGCGTACAAAACAGGTTTTTCATCGGCTGCGTATTTCTCTACGGTCTTTAAATCGAAATTCGGCACTACGCCCTCTGATTTTAAATCCAGGAAAAATTAGGGTGCCAGAAATGTTTATTGTTGTGAGGATTTCTACTAAGTATAATAAGGCTCGATCATACAATAAATGATGACCCCGGAGATGGCCACATAAAACCACACCGGCCATACAATCCGCACCAGTTTTTTATGTTTATCATATTCCCCCGTGAGAGCGCGGTAGGCTGCAAATAATATAAAGGGCAACACGATCCCTGCCAGCGGGATATGCGTTAATAAAAGCAGGAGGTAAAAATTTCTCGTGCTGCCGGCGGCCGCACGCTCTGCATCACTTAATCCTTTGATCCCATCGGTTTCGCCATAGGCTGTTTCGCCGGCAAATAAATGATGGGCAACGTAAGACAGGAGGAATAACACGGAGAGTACCATTGCGGTCAACATGATCTTCTTATGTAATTGGTAGTTTTTGTTTTTTACGGTGAGCAGCCCTGCGATGAGCAGTAAACAAACAGTGGCATTGATAAAGGCATTGACCAGGGCGAATATATGTTCGTCGAATGACAGGTCTACTTTGCCTGCAAGGTTATATTTTCCTAATACCGTTACCAGGGCAAAAACAATGAAGGAAACCGTGAAGATTAAAATTTTTGCCTTCCGGTCATTTTTTTCGATCATTGGTGTGAGCATATCGTATCGTTTTAATATTTACTTCTTCCCTTGTTCAATAACAGGATCACGATAAAGATGATGCCTATCCCGATAAAAATTACCGGTAACCTTGGGATGAACCCGCGGAGAACAGAAGGACTTTTACGGTCTTTTTCCAGCATCAGCGTTGGTATATCCCGGGCCAGTTGCGAGAGCTTAACGGTATCAAAGCCGTTGTACCAGCCCCGCACTATCCTGTTGGAATCCAGCAGGAAAAAGTTTTCCGTGTGAATAAAAGCTGTGTCTACGTTCACATCAGCAATACTGGCCTTTATCTCGTTGAAGGCAAAATCATATACCTGCTTTTTATCACCATTAACAAACCACCAGGTATCATGGTTCACACCAAAGCGGTCTGCAAATTTTCTGAGTTGTGGGGTACTGTCGTGTTCCGGATCCACGCTGATGGAGATGAACTGGACGATTTCAGGATTTTTGATGAAGGAGTCCTGCAGCCTTTTCATATTTTTTGTAAGGCCCGGGCAGATGCTCGGGCAGCGGGTAAAGAAAAAGTTGATCACGATTACTTTCCCGCGGGCATCATCCAGGGAAACGGTTTGCCCCATTTGGTTTGTGAAAGAAATATTCTTCACCTGGTGCCATAGAGTGTCCGTGGTTGTTTTTCCGCCCTTTTCCTTTACCACCACATCGTCATAAAAATAGTGGCGGGGCATGATGACGGAGTCCTTGCTATAATACTTTACTATATAATATCCCGCCAGTGGTATAAGTATCACTAGAAGTAAAGTAAAAATCCCTTTGTTATTCAAAATCGCTGATTAATGGTGCTTAAAATGGAGTGGCAAAGTTCGTCCTTTACAATGAAAGAACTGTCTCAATTCATTAAAAAGATCGTTGGATGAAAAAGAAAAAGGCCATCATTTTCTAAAAAAATGATGGCCCGTATAATAAGAAATGATATATAAATTATGGCTTTTGCCCCTGCTCTATCGCTGCAGGAGTCACCTGCTCAGTTTGTGGCCTGCTGCCGGCATCTGTATTCCTCATATTCCTCCAGCTATTGCCATCTGCCAGGAATGCTATGATAAACCAAACAAATAATATCAGTGGTACCACGATCGTCATGATTAGGTTCCTTACCTCATCACCAAGGTGCATAAATACCGAAACGATATAATATGCTTTCATCAACGTCAGTATCGCGATAGCGATCTTTGTGCTGATCACCACGGTGTAGGAAAGACTTCCGTGCTGGGCATACATAAAATACCCCAGGCCCAATTCTATGATCGTAAGGACGGACAGTACCCAGAATATTTTCCAGATCCTTTTAGTACCGCCGGTATGCTCCGGGTGATAAGTAATTTCTGAAGAAGAAGAGTGTGTTGACATAATTATTTTTTAAAGTCTTTTTTCAATCGGGTTACACAAGATAAAAGCAAAGGAATACAAAAACCCATACCAGGTCTACAAAGTGCCAGTACAACCCTGCTTTTTCTATCATTTCGTAATGTCCTCTTTCGTCAAAATGCCCCAGTTTGGTTTTAATGTACATGATTATATTGATGATCACACCGCTGAAAACGTGGAAGCCGTGGAAACCGGTAATACCAAAGAAATACCCGCCGAAAGCGATCGGCCCGGGTGTGCTTACCAATGCGCCATTGTGCATCACCTGTGGGCCCCATGGATTTTTTGTTACAGTAGTTCCCCAATGTTCGATCTGGCCATTCACCAATACTGCATGATCACCCGTGATCATATGCGTCCACTCCCAGGCCTGGCAACCTAAGAAGGCTAGTCCGCCAAGGATGGTAAGGATCATATATTTCTCAACCCCTTTGCGATTCATTTTATGCCCTTCATGTACCGCAAGTACCATTGTAACGGAACTAAAGATCAGGATGAAGGTCATCAAACTCACAAACGCCAGGGGCAGGTTAGCATGGCCTGCAAAAGGAAATGCGTTAAACACCTGGTTGGGATCGGCCCAATGATTCACGCTGAAACGGATGGTACCATAACTGATCAGGAACGCTCCGAATGTGAAGGCATCACTCATCAGGAAATACCACATCATTACTTTTCCATAACTGGCGTTGAAGGGGCTTCTGCCTCCGGTCCACCATTTGGTACCCGCCGGAACTGTTGTTGTTGACATAATTATTAAATTCTAAATCTATAAAATTCCTATCCCTTATTATAATTTCCAGGTATTCCTTTTTTACTTTTTCCTTACCGGATCATCAGCAGGAAAATCAACAAATAGACCCAAAGCACGTCCACAAAATGCCAGTAGGTGCTGATCAATTCTACCGGCACAGCACTGTAGATCCTTGTTTTGGTGCTGAAAGCTTTCAATGACATCACCAACAGGGCAATCACTCCGCCGATCACGTGTAAGGCATGCAGCCCGACAATCACGTAAAGGAAGGAATAAGCCACGTTGCGCTGAAGCGTCAGGCCGTCATCCCATAGTTGCTTAAAGCCAAAAAACTGCAGCACGATAAAAAGAACGCCAAATAATAGCGTTACTCCCATCAACAACCGGTACCTGCTCATTAACCTTTCTTTAAAGGCCTTGGTAGCCAGGTATAATGTGAGGCTGCTTGCCACTATCGCCAATGTACTTATCCAGAACATCACCGGTATTTCAAAAGAACTCCAGTTGGCCTGGTTACGTTTTACGATGTAGGCGCTTGTTAAGCCGGCAAACATCATCAGAATACTTCCTATCCCCACCCACAACGTGAACTTGTGGGGATGGATCTTATTGTTTTTATTTTCAAGCATCACTGTGTTCATAACCACGGCCCGGATGGGCATTTGCCTTAAATCCCCGGGGGAACCTAAGAAGTTAATCAATATTAAATATTATTCAGCAATCAATTATTTCTTTTCCAGTGCCAGCGTTCGATTGTTACTCCACGTTAGTTGTGTCACTTCTCCTCCCTCTCTACCACTTCGCCTGTTTCCCTGGTCTTCCTTATTTGCATAAAGGCTTAAAAAGACGATCATCAAATAAAAATAAGAACTGAACATTACGCGTCTTGCAGAAGCCACATCCATTCTTATGAATAAAATGACACTCACAAAAACCATAAACAGGTTGCACCCCAACACTATCCACATACTCACAATGCCACTCATATGGTAGTAATAAGGCAATATGCCTACCGGGATCATCATCGCACTGTACATCACGGTTTGCAAAGCCGTGAATTTTGTTGGTCCCTTATCACTCGGCAACAGTTTAAAGCCTGCTGCGCTGTAATCCTTATGTGCCACCCAGGCAATTGCCCAGAAGTGGGGGAACTGCCACAGGAACTGGATCGCAAACAGGATCCATCCGCCTGTCCAGTCATTGGGCTGGCCTTCATCAAAGCTTGCCAGCCAGCCGATCAAACAGGGCAGTGCTCCCGGGATCGCTCCTACAAGTACCGCGATTGAATTTATTTTCTTTAATGGGGTATAGATAAATCCATACAACAATAAACTAAATAAACTCAGTAATGCAGCTTCCAGGCTAAAGGTATACATGATAAAACACCCCAGCGCTCCTGCTATCACCACAAAAGCCCAGCCTTCGTTCACACTCATGCGGCCGCTTGCAATGGGTCTTTTGGATGTGCGTTTCATCATGGCATCCGTATCCTTTTCCAGGATCTGGTTAATAGCATTAGCGGAACCGGTTACCAACATACCTCCCGTAAATAATAAAAGAACTTGTAACAGGTCAAAACTTATGTTCGGCGCCAGCAGGTAACTTATTACGGTGCTGAAGACTACCATAAAACTCAGCGTGAACTTAATTAACAGAAAGTAGTCTTTTACTTTGCTCGCCAATAAGAATGATGCCGAACCTGAAATAGTTTTGTTCTCCTGCATGATACCTCTCCCTCTTTTCCCTCTCCTAAAGGAAAGGGAGACCAGGCTGTTGTTATTAAATGAACTTAGGTTTTTTACTCTTCTTTACACTTTCTCTATTGTCCTAAGTAAATACCTGCTATGATATTAAAATGTACCCGGTAAACCTTCTCCATATCCTTCCCCTTTAGGGGGAGATAGAGGGGGTTTTTAGTGTTTT
>JAKFCK010000087.1:0-1746 GCA_036676685.1 Chitinophagaceae bacterium
AGCCAGGCCGCTGCAGAAAAGATCAGGATATTTACGATAAGGATCACATCCCCGATCGTGAGCCCGGATTTTTTACTCACAAAAATGGCCAACACTTCGGTACCATCAATCACCGCACTTCCCCTAACGGCCAGCCCGATACCCGCGCCGAGAAAAAAACCACCAAAAACGGCAACCAACACTTTGTCATGGGTAATCTCCGGGTAAGGCACAAAGGCCACACAGGCTGCCAGGCCTGCAATAGCCAGCGCGGTTTTGATGGCAAACCGTTTTCCCACAACCGTGTAACCCAATACAATGAATGGCAGGTTCACCAGGAGAAGAAGCAGCGAAAGATTGAACCCGGTGAGTTCGGAGATCAGCAGCGAAATACCCGTGGCACCTCCGTCAAGGAAGCTGTTGGGGAGTAAAAATCCTCTTAGCCCGAAACCGGCTGATAAAATGCCCAGGCCTATCAGGAAAAAATCAGAGACCACTTTTTTTAGCAACATTTTTATCTCGATAAACATTCGTGCATCACTAATGCTCTCAAACCTGCCATCGCCCCTTAGCCTGTTGATATATATGCTGATAATATGAAGTGTCGCTTTTTTCATGCCGTATGTTGAACGCCGTTAATTCGTAAAATATCCTCGATCCAGCCCGGGGTAATAATATGCCACCATGTTTCGCTTAAATATAAAAAAAAAACACCACACTCCCCGTTCAATACCTCGATAACCGGTATATTGACGGTAGTTTAAAATCAATTTATACCATACTTAAATATTTACACATTTAACCTGATTGATTATGCATGATTACAGAGGCGATAAAACAATGAAAATTATTGGTGCTGTGGTGGGGTGGTTCGCAGTATTGATGCAACTTTACCTGATCATCGAAAACCGTGTTTTATCGATACCTGGTACCATCGTTCAGTATTTCAGTTATTTCACCATACTCACTAACATTATTGTAGCGCTTTGTTATACTTTCCAGCTTTTTCAAACGCGGCAGGCGCATACTACACTCTGGGCTGCACCCCACACCCAGGCTGCAATTGCTGTTTATATCCTCGTAGTAGGTATAGTGTACAATCTTGTGTTGCGGTTCCTGTGGGCCCCGGAAGGATTGCAGAAAATTACAGACGAGTTACTCCATACGGTGTCACCTGTTTGGTTCCTCGTTTACTGGATCTTCTTCGTGCCAAAAGCCGGTTTAAAATGGCGTTATGCCGTGGATTGGCTGATTTTCCCGTTGATCTATTTAACGTACGTGCTGATCCGGGGTGCGATGACCGACATTTATCCCTACCCATTCCTGGATGCGTATAACCATGGTTATCCGAAAGTAATCATGAGCAGTGTTGCGATCATGCTGTTGTTTTTGTTTTTATCCCTGTTACTTATTGCCGTTGCCAAAAAGTTATCACGCGTTAAGGTACAACCGGAACCAGTAAGGGAATAATGAAATAACAAAACAGGGTGATCAGGACCACGCACACCATGTTCATGATAAAACCCGTTTTCAACATGTCATTTAGTTTCAGGTGGCCGCTGCCAAACACGATGGCATTGGGTGGTGTGCCCATTGGAAGCATGGAGGCACAACTGGCTGCCAACACCATGGGCATCCCCAGCAATACCGGGTTGATATGGAGCGCATCCGCCATACCGGCTACCACCGGCGCAAATACGATCACCTGCGCCACGTTGCTCATCACTTCGCTTAAAAAAATAGAGATCAGGGCGATGAGGAAAATTA
>JAKFCK010000088.1:0-6181 GCA_036676685.1 Chitinophagaceae bacterium
GTTTGCATTCACTCTTTCACCGGGACGATAAATATCACGCTCTGCATAAATGAATGCATCCATGCCGGTTGTGCTCCATGCTTTACCGCCCACATCAAAACGACTGGTATTTACTTTCGTATTATGAAATGGTAAGTAGTTGAAATCGTCAGCCGTTTTTGCGATCACCATAGCTGGTTTAATATTTTTGCTTATGCGGCGATTTTTGGGATGATGTATTTTTTTGAGAAGAGAAGGGAGAGGGTGGACGGTGGACGGTAGACGGTAGACGGTGGACGGTTGACGGTAGAGGGTAAACGGTAAACGGTGGACGGTCGAAGGTAGACTGTTGACGGTGGAGGGTTAATTTATTATTTTAAATTTTGAATGTTGAATTTTAAATGCAGGATGCAGGATGCCGGATGTCGGATGTCGGATGGCGAATGGCGAATGTTGAATTTCGGATGTTGGAGGGGAAAGATGAATAGTTCCTGGTTGCTCGTTTCTCGTTCTTATTTTCTCGTTCTTATTTTCTTGTTGTTGGTTTCTCGTTGGGTACTTCCGGGTTGAGTCCGAAACCCGGTGCAGCGACATTTATTACCTGGTATTATTTCACACAGCCCAGCGGAAACGAATGGAATTTCTTATAAAACGACCTTTCTAAACGAGCAACCATTTAACGATAAACCAGAAACGAGAAACCGACCTCTTAAACCTCTTAAACCTCTTAAACTTTTGAAACCTCTTAAACCTCTTGAACCTTTTCAATGATCATAATCGGAATTAACGCTTACCACGCCGATGCATCGGCCGCTATTTTTGTAGACGGTAAACTGGTGGCCGCGATAGAAGAAGAAAGGTTTACTCGGATAAAACATTGGGCCGGATTTCCGCGGCAGTCGGTATTATTTTGTATGGAGAAAGCCGGGGTAAATTTTGAGCAGGTTAATTATTTCGCGATAGGCCGGGATCCCTATGCCAAACTATTCAACAAGATGCTTTACATGGCACGGAACCCGGCAGGTAGTGTAAGTGCAGTGAAAGAGAGATTGGCAAACAGTAAAAAAGTAGCTTCCGTTGAAGATGAACTGGCACAGATCTCGGGTTTGCCTGCCGCAGGTTTTAAAGACAGGATCAGGAATATCGAACATCATCGGAGCCACCTGGCATCGGCTTTTTTTGCATCGCCATTTGAGGAAGCCGCCTGCCTTAGTATTGACGGTTCAGGGGATTTCAGTACGGCCATGACGGGTAGGGGTACACGCAATAATATCGACGTGTTGCAGTCCATAGACTTTCCGCATTCACTGGGTATTTTTTATACGGCATTTACCCAGCTGCTGGGTTTTCCACATTACGGCGATGAATACAAGGTGATGGGCATGGCGCCTTACGGCGAACCAAAATATTTAGACCTACTAAGGGATGTGGTACAAACCAGCGATGATGGTTTGTTTAAGTTGAACCTGCGCTATTTTCGGAAGGGCACTCAAGGAGTGATCAGCTACAGCGAAGACCACCGGCCGGTCGTAGCAATGATGTACAGTGCTTATATGGTGAAAAAATTTGGTGCCAGCAGGCAAAAAGAGGAGCCCCTCACACAATACCATAAAGACCTGGCAGCTTCTGTGCAGCGTATTGCAGAAGAAGTGATCTTCCATATGCTGAATTTTCTTCATGCAAAAACAGGACTTGATAATCTTTGTATGGCAGGAGGTGTGGCACAGAACAGCGTGGCTAATGGGAAGATCACCCGCAATACGCCTTTTAAACAGGTGTATATACCATCCGCAGGCCATGATGCAGGCATTTCATTTGGCGCAGCGCTCTATGTACAACACCAGCAGGAACAATTGAAGCGGAGTCCAATTTATTCAGCATACACGGGAAGCAGTTTTAGCAACACCTCCATCAAATGTTTTTTAGACAGTGAAGGCATAAGATATACAGAGATGGACAATAAAGACCTATATGATACCGTTACTGAGTGCCTTATCAACGGCGGTGTTGTAGGCTGGATGAACGGGCCCGCGGAATTTGGCCCGAGGGCATTGGGTGGGCGTTCCATCTTAGCTGATCCCAGGCGAAACGATGCAAAAGAATTGATCAATACAAAAATAAAAAGGCGGGAAAATTTCCGCCCATTTGCGCCCTCGATATTAAAAGAATATGTAGGAGAATATTTTGAGCTGGACGAACCCGTACCATTTATGGAAAAGGTTTTTCCGATACGAAAGGATAAGCAGGCGCTCATCCCCGCAGTAACACACGTGGACGGAACCGGCAGGCTGCAGACTGTTGATAAAGATATTTCTCCCGCCTATTATGCATTGATCGAAAACTTCCGAAAAAAAACAGGCGTGCCTATTTTATTAAATACTTCCTTTAATGAAAACGAGCCCATTGTGAATTCACCTGAAGAAGCGCTGGCGTGTTACGAGCGCACGGAAATGGATATGCTGGTGATGGAGAATATTGTTGTGAAACGGTAGACGGTGGAGGGTGGACGGTTGACGGTTGACGGTAGACGGTAGACGGTTGTCGGTTGACGGTGGACGGTTGACGGTTAACGGTAAAAAGTGAAAGGTTGAAGTGTTGAAGTGTTGAAGGGTTGAAGGGTTGAAGGGTTGAAAGGTTGAAGGGTTGAAGGGTTGAAGGGTTGAAAAACGTTCTCTCCGCACCGCGCCTTCAACAATTTTTTCAACTATGTTCAACGATCTTCAACAACAAATTGGAAGAGTGTACCCGGGGAAGTACAAGGTAGCCGGTGAAACATAAGCAGCGTCACATAAGAAAATGTGGTAAGATTCAAGGTGTTATATCCGGCAATAAAAAGCTTTTATTTTTAAAAATAAAAATATTATCTTTCTAACGCCAAAAGCCTCTATCCTTCGCTGTTGATTTTTTACCGTATTTATTTTATCGTCCTATTTACTGCTTATGGAAACAAATAGCATTTTACACTTACCGGAAAAAAAGGCAATTACAGTATCTTCATCGGGTATTGATTATACGTGTATAAAGGCATCAATGAAAGTTACTATTATCACTGTTACACATAATTCTGCCAGGTACCTGGCAGATTGTATCCGGTCTGTGCAGCAGCAGAATTATAAGCATATTGAACACATCATCGTTGATGGAAAATCTACCGACGGTACGATCGGGATCATTAAAAAATATGAGGCCGGCATTGCAAAATGGGTGACTGAAACCGACAGGGGCATGTATGATGCCATTAATAAGGGCCTGCAAATGGCCACCGGTGAAATAGTGGGCATCCTGAACAGCGATGATGTACTGGATAATGACCATGTGATCTTTAATATCGTAAAAACTTTCCTGGAGAACAAAACAGATGCCGTGTATGGTGATCTTGATTACGTGTCCCAAGAGAATACACAAAAAGTAGTGCGGAGCTGGAAGGGGATGCCTTACAAAAGGAACCGTTTTTTATATGGGTGGATGCCCGCCCACCCCACTTTTTATATCAGGCACCACCTTATTGAAAAATATGGCGGTTATGAATCGCATTATTTTTCTGCGGCTGATTACGAATTTATGGCCCGTTACCTGTTCAGGCATAAAATAAAAGCATGTTACCTTCCTAAACTTATCGTAAGGATGCGGGTAGGCGGCGCCAGTAATATCAATCTTAAACAACGTTTGAGAGCCAACCGCCGGGACTACCTCGCGATGAAAAAAAACCACATTCCATTCGCATTCCTGGTGTCTATATTGAAACCACTCTTAAAATTGCACCAGTTCAAGAGAAATTATAAAACCAGTGGGTTGAAGCTTTGGTGATTGAGACGGTTCAAAAGTTCAAGAGGTTCAAAAGTTCAACCGTTCAAAAGTTCAACCGTTCAAAAGTTCAACCGTTCAAAAGTTCAACCGTTCAAAAGTTCAACGGTTCAGAAGTTCAACGCCGTTACCGAGATCACCCGTTAGGGTTGATGATCAATCATTTTATAATTTAGCTATTTAGTTCACCTTGTGGTAAAGAGTTCAATTTACAATCACATTGCAGTTCATTACGAGGCACACAACTTTGAACCTGTTGAACCTTCTGAACTTTTGGAATCTTAACTACCATGTTTTCGTTTTTCAAAAAAAAATCTTCCGCCGAAACCTATTTCCCGATCACAACGGATATCCATTCGCATATCCTGCCGGGTATTGATGACGGTTCGCCGAACCTGGAAACATCCATCCTGCTCATAAAGGGGTTAATGGAAATGGGGGTTACCCGTTCCGTGGCCACCCCACATATTATCAGTGACCTGTACCGCAACACGCCGGAAACCATCACAGCTGCACAACAATTATTACAGGAAGAGCTGGAAAAACAGCAACTGGATTTTAAACTTTCCGCGGCGGCGGAATATATGATGGATGCCGCTTTTTTTGAAAAGCTGAACAAGGGCGAGCGGCTGCTAACGGTGAAGGATAATCTTTTACTGACAGAGTTTTCCTACATGGCCATGCCGGAAAATCCAAAGCTGATGAGCTTTACGATCCTCACCGGTGGTTACACGCCGATCCTGGCCCACCCGGAACGTTATGGGTACCTGCACGATAATTATAAAAACTACCACCTGCTGCAGGAACTGGGCTTCCTGCTGCAGGTGAATTTACTTTCACTCACGGGATATTATGGTCCTGCAGTGTCCCGGGCCGCTAAGTATATCATTAAAAACGGCCTGGCCAGTTTTACCGCAACAGATCTTCACCATCCGCAGCACCTGGCGGCGCTACAGGATAAACGGAACCGGGAAATTTTTAGGGAGGTATTTAAGGGGGGGAGGTGGAACGAAGAGATTTAATTTTGAATGTTGAATTTTAAATGTTGAATAGGTGAATAGTGAATAGGTGAATAGGTGAATAGTGAATAGTGAATAGTGAATAGTGAAATCTTCGAACTTCGCATTTGGTTTGAACTTTCTATTTCTCGTGATACCTGGCTGACCTTGATTATTGACTGTTGACCCTTTGTGAATGAATGGGAGAATGGGTGAATGGGTGAATAGGTGAATGGGTGAATAGTGAATAGTGAATAGTGAAACCTTTGAAGGACGCATGGCTGCGGAAGGTTGTAAACTCTGAGGTTTTCAATGTTGATGGGTGAAATATCGGGGAAAGGCCAATCTATATAAACTTCCAAAACGAGAAACGAGAAACGAGAAACGAGAAACGAGAAACGAGAAACGAGAAACGAGAAACGAGAAACGGAACGCCAAACACTCACTCAAACGAACCCCAACCTTGAACCTTGAACTTTGAACCTGATACCTTAAACCACCCATTCCACGACCTGGTTTTCCCACTCCTTCTTAAATGGCGTTGTAATTTTAATATAATTGTCCGTGTATCCCTCCATCATGCCATTTTTATTGGCGCTTTCAAATAATACTTTCCTGGCCTGACCGATATGTTTTTCTGTGAACTGCTGCATCTTGCTGTAGCTGATATTGCGCAGGATCTTGTTGCGTTCGTGACGTATTTGCATGGGCACTACGGGCCCCAGCGTTAGCGCATGGGTGTTATCCCTTTCCGAGTAGGTAAATACGTGCAGGTAAGCTATATCAAGGGATTGCAGGAAATCGGCAGTTTCTTTAAAAAACGCATCCGTTTCCCCGGGGAAACCCACAATCACATCTACGCCAATACCCGCATGGGGCATCATCGTTTTGATCAGCCCGACCTTTTCCCGGTATAATTCCTTCTGGTAACGGCGGCGCATAGCTGCCAGCACATCGTTGCTCCCGCTTTGCAGCGGTATATGAAAATGCGGCATGAACCTGCGGCTGTTCGCCACAAATTCGATGATCTCGTTGCTGAGCAGGTTGGGCTCAATGGAGGAGATACGGTAACGTTCAATACCTTCCAGTTCATCCAGCGTTCTCACGAGATCGAAAAAATGCTCGTCGTGCCGGCGCCCGCCGGTAAATCCCTTTCCAAAATCCCCCAGGTTGATGCCCGTGAGCACGATCTCTTTTCCTCCCCCTTCTGCAATAGCTTTTACATTTTCCACAACGTTCGCGATACTATCGCTCCTGCTTTTTCCCCTGGCCATGGGGATGGTACAAAAACTACAGTTATAATCACAGCCATCCTGCACTTTTAAAAAAATGCGGGTGCGTTCCTTTACGGAGTGTGAGGCGGTGAAAATATTTACATCTTCTATATCGCAGCTGCAGAT
>JAKFCK010000089.1:0-1631 GCA_036676685.1 Chitinophagaceae bacterium
ATGGTTGATCTTTTTCTTAATGATGATTATTGACCTCTTCGCGCCGCTGCCCTTACCTCAACAGGCTCATTAGAAAGATAGAGATGAAAAAATTAACTCCCGGTGACAAGAATCACAGTTCCCGGTGACACGAGTCAGCGTTTACCGGTACCCCCAAAAGTATTTTTAATATCTTAAACGTACTTCGATGAAGCCTGTTGCCAAGTGAAAATATACCAGGGGTTGCAGCAAAAGCACCAGTTTCCTGCTATTTCATTAATCATGAACTTCAACCCGAAGATGTGCAACAAAAAAATATTGACCAATGCAATCCGGGGAGCTACACGCAGACTGGAAAATGAGTTGTTTGAAAGGTTTGCTGATGACATGGCTTCGCTGGTGATGCAGAAGCTAAGATTAGTTTTAAACAACCTGGACTTTACTACACATACGGTAAGTATCGCTGTTTATGTATCCCCGGTTTTTGAGAAAATATTTTATCTCAATTTTGCCGTGGAAGAGAAAATTATGGCAAGTGATTCTTTTCAATTACGAGACCTCCTATTCGCTAAAAGAGAGACCAGGGAATACCTGGCACTCCTGTTGTCAACCGAAAAAAGCACGATTTATCTCGGCAATCCTAACGGCCTGGTAAAATTATTATCCAATACACCGCAGTCAGCATACCTGTACGAGCCGGGCCTTGAGACAAAAGATAACCTGGAATCAACGCAACGATACGGCGACCCAACCAAAAATTACCTGCGGTACATCGATACCATAATGGGGATAATCCTCAAAGCATATCCTCTCCCACTTTTTATCATTGCCAATGCCGCGCTAATCAGCGGGTTTCAATACCTCACCCGACATGCCCATGCTGTCATTCAATACCTGCAAAGTGACGAGGAAAAAATGGAGCAGGACCAGGTACTGCAAATGTTGCAGCCCCTTGTTGCAGACTGGACAAAAGTCAAAGAAAAAAGATTACTAAATCAACTTGAGGAAGCTGTGAGCAACAAAAAGCTGGTTACCGGCCTTGATAATGTGTGGCAGGCAGCAGTATATCACGGCGGTCATTTGCTCGTTATTGAAAAGGGCCATGTCTATACCACGAAGAATAAAAGTCTTAACAGGGTGATCCAGGAAACTATAATTCCATTTAACAACTTTTCATGCATTAGGAACCAGGTCGATGAGTCCATTGAAAAAGTACTGAATTATGGAGGAAGTGTGGAATTTGTTGATAACGATGTATTGAGATCTTATGAACATATCGCCCTTGTGAAATAATTTAGCGGTCAGCGGGTATTGGCCTTCATCACCCGGGGAGGACATTGAAAAAAGGAAACGGCAAACTTTGTGCCGCTTGCCGGAAAGTATATATCAACATCTTGTGTGGCTATTATTAAAATATGGAAAACAACAAGCATGAAGATTATTTTAGCCTGTTCATGTACAGTAATCATGTTGGTTTCGTGTAACGCCAAACAGGAAAAAACAAAACCTGTGATCGGCGATATCACAGCATCTGTATATGCTTCCGGAATGATAAAAGCCAAAAACCAGTACCAGGTTTATGCAACAGTAACCGGCATTATCAACGACATCCTGGTGACGGAAAATGATGTAGTCGATAAAGGTTCACCTTT
>JAKFCK010000090.1:0-12685 GCA_036676685.1 Chitinophagaceae bacterium
TGCTCGGCGTCGTCATGGACCCGATCGACACGATCAAGCCCAAGAAGGACTCTACCCTGGCGATGCTGCTCGCGGCTCAACGCCGAGGGTTCGCTCGATCCCGAGGATGTCGTGCAATCGGCCTTCAAGAGCTTGCTGCTCCGATATGGCGGAGCCACCCTTCCGCGGGAAGGATGGGAAGGCGAGATCCTGGTATATTTTGAAGATGGAGATGGATTGGGGCTGGAACTGGTGTTCAATGATCGGGACACCCGGAAAGGTTATACCCGGGGACATATTCCACCGGAAAATGTCATCAAAGGATTGTACAATGTAGAAATATGGGAAGAAGGATATGAACGTACTGCGGGGCTTTTGACCCAACAATTAGATCACACACTCATTGCAGAAAAAGGCAATCGTTTTCGTTTTGCTGCAAACAATGAACCGGGAAACTATATTGATATTCTTTGTTCACCAGGCAGTATGAAAGGCCTTGCGGGGAGCGGCACTGTTCACCATATTGCTTTTGCTACAGCCAATAAGGAAAGCCAGGAGGCGGTAAGATTAAAAATTATCAAACGAATGCTGAACCCGACGCCGATACTGGATAGAAATTATTTTACTTCAATCTATTTCCGTGAACCAGGAGGAGTGTTGTTTGAAGTGGCTACGTCAGGCCCCGGCTTTGCAATTGATGAACCCGCCGAACATTTAGGTAAAACTTTAAAACTCCCTTTGCAGTTTGAAACGGAAAGAATATCCATTGAGCAGGCATTACCACCAATTTCGTTAACCATGAACAAGTACAAATAATCATGCACAAAAAAAATATTGTCACATCAGGAAAAGAGTTAACCCCAACCGGCAAAGTGCTGATCATGCTTCACGGCAGGGGCGGCACTGCGGAAGACATCCTGGGTTTCGCATCACACCTGGATGTAAAAGAATTTTCACTGATTGCACCCCAGGCCACAAATAATGCCTGGTATCCATATTCCTTTATGGCTGTACCGGCACAAAATGAGCCATGGCTGTCTTCCGCCCTGGCATTGATAAAAGGTATTGTAGATGATCTGTATCAGAAAGGAATTCCTGCTCAGCATATTTATTTCACTGGTTTTTCGCAGGGCGCCTGCCTCACCCTTGAATTTGTGGCGCGTAATGCTACCAGGTACGGTGGTGTTGCAGCGTTTACGGGTGGTTTGATTGGTGATAAGATATACCCCGAAAATTATCGCGGTGATTTCCAGGGCACGCCTGTTCTTATTGGCACCAGTGATCCTGACCCACATGTGCCTGTGGTAAGGGTAAATGCTACCTGCAACATTTTAAACGATATGAATGCCCGTGTCACTGAAAAAATTTACCCGGATATGGGACATACGATTAACCAGGAAGAAATTGAACTTGCCAATAAGCTTATTTTTAATGCCTTCCCTTAAGCGCTCCGGCCGCTGGGCGTCGATGAAAATTCAACGTAAATATTATCAATACGTACTAAAAAGAGATGGAGACAACTGCTACAATAGTCTGAATGTACTTTCTGCCCGTTAGTAATAACGCAAGTGTACCCGGATTCGGTATGCAATATGGTGGTTGCCGGGCAAGCACCTGCACACCCCGGCCAAAACAGTGATTTTTCCAGCAATAATATAGGATAAAACCCAGGTTATAATTTAAAAGAAACGAATAACTTTAAAAAAGCAAATCTCTACCTGGAGCTATGACCGAAAACGAACTTTCGTATGAAATAAGGGGTTGCATTTTTAAAGTGTACAATAACTTAGGCCCAGGTTTATTGGAAACATCAGTTTCACTTCTATTTCTGTGTGTATCTGCGCTACCCCATCTGTGAAAATCTGCGGGTAAAAAAATCCGCGGGAGAGATCCGCTGGAGTGTAGTGGTGGTCCCGGCAAGAATCGAACTTGCATCTAAAGTTTAGGAAACTTCTATTCTATCCATTGAACTACGGGACCAGGTGAAATAAGAAATAAGAAATAAGGAAGGCAAAAGTAGCCCTGCGTATTTTGATCCGTTTAACTATTTCAGGACGGCAAAAGTAAGGATTTCTGTAATTATGAAACCGAATTTATTGTTCCTGCAACCTGCCCACTCCCTGAACTGGCCCGGGCAGCAAGAGTTATCTATCATTTTGTACCCGTTCTGTACTTTTTTGCAAATGAGCGAATGATCCTCCAAGTGCTTTTATCTGAGTCAAAAACTCCGTATAAGCCCTGCTCCTCCATTGGGGGATCACCCATATAATCATCGCCGGGTTTCCAGAACAACTGCCCGGGGATGGGGCGGGCTTTTCCGCTGAATGCCCAAAAATTACAACCGGCTATGGGGCCTTTCTGCCGGGCGCTTTTTTTCCAGGTGGAAAATATTGTTTTGTAATAGGCATCGCGAAAGCCCGTTGTAGAGGATGGAGAAAAAGCCAGTCCATCTCTTGGCAACCCGAATTCCTCTATCACCAAAGGTTTACCCAGTTTAAGCGCCGCAGCGATATGTTTGTCGATATAGGTGGTTGTTTTGGCTAAAACCGTATCAAATTTATCGGCCGTAAGGTTACCCGTGAACCAGGCCCAGTTCTTCGGCCAGATATGGATGGTCAGGTAATCAATGTTTTTGTCCGCATGAATGGATTCATAGACTTCCATATTTTCTGTGCCGATATCCCCTTCTGCCCCTATCGTCACCAGGTGATTTTTATCTGCGGCCTTAATTTCAGCAGCTATGTTGCTTAAGAATTCCTTGTACGCGGCTATTGCTGCGGGGCGCATAGGTCTTGGTTCATTGGCAATTTGCCAGGCCATGATCGCGGAATCATCACTATACTTTTTTTTGGTAACTGTATTCTCCCTGTTTACAACCAGTTTTAATTGTTTTTGATAATCAGCTATACAGCCATTGCAGCGGTAAAACAGGCTGACATAGTCCCGGGTTTCATCCCAGCTTAGTTTTCGGCTCAGTACCGAATCACGGATCAACCCGTTCCAGTTGAGGTATTGCAGGAATCCCCCGCTCCATTCCCAGTTATTGCTGATAAACAATACCGCTTTCATATTCCGGCGGCCCATTTCTGCTAGTAAAAAGTCAAGCCCCTCCAATACCCCCGGCTCAAACATTCCCTTTTGGGGCTGCAACGCAGGGCCTACCCTGAAATTTCCAAGGATGCGGCCCTCTCCCTCAGCACCTGCCAACACCCGCAAATTAGTGACCCCATTGGCCACCAGGAAATCAAGCTCGCCCCGCACGCGCTCCTTACCCTCCGGGGTCAGTGCCAATAACCCTCCGTACCAGTAATTGGTCCCGATAAAATAATAGGGTTTGTCCCTGTTTACAAGACGCCCATTTTTTATTTGTACAAAATCGGCCGGCTGGGCAGGCAAAAGTTCGCAGGATAATAAACAGGTGAGGAAAAGCAGTAATCTGGTCATTTGGATTTTTTATTCTGCACAATTTAGCGGGAATTTTTTTATTGCATGAACAAAACCGGGGCACAAACAGACCTGTATTTAATCCTTTTCAGCCGTTCAAAATCCTGCAGCTAACCTTATCTTTGCAGCCCCCGGCAAAAAAAATGTTGGGATAAATTTTTTCAGTTATGAAGTGGATGAATACGATCATAAAATACCGCCTCTGGCTGGGTATCCTGTTGCTGGCCCTGGCCGTTTTTGTGAATTACCAAACGAGTTTCTGGCCTTCTTTTATATTATATCTTTTAGGCGTTGTATTACTGGTAGGGCATTTTTTGTTTGGCCCTATGCGGCTCATTCAGTCTCACATGGAAGCAGGAGATATGGAAGGTGCCAAAAAGGTTGTGGACGGGATCATGTTCCCCGGCCTCCTCATTAAACCGATGCGTTCCGTGTATTACACGCTAAAGGGCAACCTCGCTATGGTCGACCAGAAATTTGACGAGGCAGAAAAACATATGAAAAAAAGTTTGTCATTGGGTGGCGGAGCCCTCACCAAACAGGCTGAAGGTCCCAACAAACTACAACTGGGTATGCTGGCCATGCAGAAGGGCAATATGAAAGAAGGCGAAGCCTATATCCGCCAGGCCATCCGAGCCGGGCTGCCGGATAACGAAAATAACGCTGCAGCTTACCTGCAGTTGTGTTCTATCATGATGAACAAAAGAGAATTTCGTGCAGCTAAAGAATATTTCAGGAAAGCAAAAGGTTTTAAACCCACAAGCCCGCAGATCGTAGACCAGATCAAACAAATTGAGAAATATATTGGGAGGATGCCGGGTTAGACCCCTAAAACCCCCTGACCCCCTAAAGGGGAACTTAGGAGGGAGATACTAAATTAAAAAAGAGCCGTCAAAACTTTTGATGGCTCTTTTTTTATAATGACTTGCAGACCAGGTTCCCCCTTTAGGGGGGCAGGGGGTTTTTTGGGGGTCAGGGGGTTTTGTATCTTTTCTCCACAGCCTTGAACCTATAATCAAATATCCCCTTCAATTGTTGTTTCACAAATAGTGCATTAGCAATATCTCCCAAAAACCAGAAGGGTAATTTATAATGCACGATGTCCGTCATCTCCACCCCGCCCTGCACTTCCCGGAAATGATGCTGGTGGTGCCATAGATTGTAAGGGCCGAAACGTTGTTCATCTATAAAATATTTATACTGTTCCACATGGGTGATCTCGGTCATCCAGTAAACGGGGATGCCCAAAACGGGGCTAACTTTGTATTCGATGACCTGGCCAGGGTACATTTTTTCACCATGGTGACTGGAAATAATTTTAAACCGGAGTTTCTCAGGCGTGATGCGGGGTAAATTGGCGGGGCTGCTGAAAAAATCCCAGGCGTCTTTCATCTGGATAGGCAGTACCTGCACAGTTTTAAAGCTATAAACTTTACTCATATATTGATTTAGTTCTCTTAACAAATATCAAATCATTTTGTTTTCCTCGTGCCATCCATTTAGCTTAGTATTACAACAATTTAAACGACCAGGCCTGGGATCACAAACATTTTTTTTAAATACACTATGCAAACATATAAGGAGTCTCTGCAGCAAAAGTTTATTCATGCGTTGGAACAGCTAAACCCCCAGCAACGCATTGCCGTTGATACAATTGAAGGACCGGTAATGGTCATTGCCGGGCCCGGTACGGGCAAAACACAGATACTCACAGCAAGGATCGGCAAAATATTACTGGACACCGATGCTCAACCGGAAAATATTCTCTGCCTGACTTATACTGACGCGGGAGCTATTGCTATGCGACGGCGCCTGCAACAGTTCATTGGTGCAGACGCGTATAAAGTAAATATTTATACTTTTCATGCCTTTTGTAATGACGTGATACAGGATAACCTATCCCTCTTTGAAAAAAATTCCCTGGATGCTATTTCTGAGTTGGAAAGTATCCAGTTGTTTAAAACCCTGATAGACCAGTTTGCAAAAAACCACCCGCTTAAAAGATACCGCGGCGATGTATATTTTGAGATCAACAACCTGCGTAATCTCTTTTCCAGCATGAAAAAAGAAGGCTGGACCCCGGCTTTCATCATGCAAAAAATAGATGAGTACCTGGCCGACCTGGCCACCCGGGAGGAATATATTTACAAGAAAAAATATAAGCAGTTTAATGCGGGCGACCTAAAGCTGGATAAACTGGAGGAAGAAAAAGAACGGATCGAAAAGTTGCGTGCAGCGGTGAATGAATTTGAAAATTATCAGCAGCTCATGCGCCAGCAAAACCGCTATGACTTTGATGATATGATCAACTGGGTGATCAAAGTTTTCGAGGAAAATAAAAACGTATTAGCCGGCTACCAGGAAAAATTCCAGTACATCCTCGTGGATGAATTCCAGGATACAAGCGGCACACAAAACAGGCTTGTGCAATTGTTGATCAACTACTGGGATGTACCTAACGTATTCGTGGTAGGAGATGATGACCAGAGTATTTACCGGTTCCAGGGGGCCAACGTGGAAAATATGCTGGAGTTTGCCAACCAATATACGGCAGATCTCAAGACCGTAGTACTTACCAGTAATTACCGCAGCACACAACCGATATTGGATATTTCCAAAACGCTGATTAATAAGAACCAGGAACGGCTGATCAAACAAATCCCGGGGCTAAGCAAGGAACTTATTGCATCAAACATTAGGATCAACCACCTTGATCACCTACCGGAGGTGCTGGAATACAATACCATAAAAGATGAAATGGCAGGTATCACGTTTAAAATATTTGCGTTGCTTGCAGAGGGGGTAGCACCCGGCAGGGTAGCCGTGATCTACAAGGAAAATAAATATGGTGAGGAGTTGGCCACTTTTTTCAGGCTGAAGGGGATACCAGTCTTCAGTAAGAGATCCGTGAATCTACTCCTGCAACCTTTCATAAAAAAATTGATCCAGCTCCTGCGTTACCTCAATGCGGAACATGATATACCCTACGGCGGTGATGAAATGCTTTTTGAAATCCTGCATTATGATTTTTACAATATTCCCCCCATCGAGATCGCAAAACTAACGGTAGCGGTTAATAGCAAAAAATACAGCGGTGAGGCCACCTCTATACGAAGGTTATTGTCAGAAAGAGCGAATGCACCTGCCCGTGATCTTTTTGACAAAGGCCTGGATGAGCGCCTGAAAAATATCAGCGCCAGCCTGGAACAGCTTATCGCCGATGTACCCAATAACACGCTGCAACGTCTTTTTGAGAATATTATACAGAAGGCAGGTATACTTACCTACATCATGAGGAGTAATGACAAAATATCCCTTATACAGTCACTCACCAGTCTTTTCGATTTTATTAAAGAGGAAACCAGCCGCAACCCCTTTCTTACTTTGCCGGGCCTTATCAATATCATTGACCTCATGGAAAAAGAAAGCCTGGCCCTGCCCATGATGCAGGTGGCAGGCAGCGATAAAGGAGTAAACCTGTTGACAGCACATGGAAGCAAAGGCCTGGAGTTTGAATATGTATTTTTTGTAGGCGCCAACGCTTCTTCCTGGGAGAAAAAACGCAAGCCGAGCGGTGGCTATAAATTGCCGGACACGATGTTTAGTTCGTTGCCTAAACCTGGTGATGACGAGGAATTGAGGAGGCTGTTTTATGTTGCCCTCACCCGCGCAGAAAAACACCTGACGATCTCTTATGCGCGCTATAAAAATGACGGCAAAGAAATAGAACCCTCTATGTTCATTGCCGAAATAAAAGAGGAACACCAATTCAGCATTCAAAAAATGCTGGTGCCGGAGGAGGAAATGATGACATTCCAATTATTACAATTTGCCGCCCAGGCCCCGGAGATTGCAAAAACAGAAGAAGAATTTATCACACCGCTACTGGAGAAATTTGTAATGAACGTGACCGCTTTAAATAGTTACCTTAAATGCCCCCTTGGTTTTTACTACCAGAACCTGATCCGCATCCCGTCGGGAAAAAATGAGGCCACCGAGTTTGGCAGCGCTATCCATCACGCCCTGGAAAAACTCTTCAGGAAAATGCAGGAGAGTGGAAAGGATATCTTCCCTCCTAAAGAAGAAGTGATTGAGGACTTTAACTGGTATATGCGGAGGCACAGGGAATTATTTACCAAAGAATCTTTTGCCCGGCGTATGGAGTATGGGGATGAAGTACTGCGTAATTATTATGACAAATACGTGAACAGCTGGAACAAAGTGGTGGCTATAGAACGAAATATCCGCGGGGTAGTGGTAAACGGTGTGCCGCTGAAAGGCAAACTGGATAAGCTGGAATTCAACGGGAAGGAAATAAACGTGGTGGACTATAAAAGCGGGGACATTGATAAAGCCCTTCCTAAAATGAAGCCCCCATCTGATAAAGACCCTAACGGTGGTGATTACTGGCGCCAGGCAGTGTTCTACAAACTACTCATCGATAATTACGAACAGAAAGACTGGAAAGTGATCAGCACCGAGTTTGACTTCGTAGAGCCGGATAAAAAGAAGGTTTACCGCAAGGAAAAAATTGTGATAAACCCTGCGGACATTGAAACGGTAAAACAACAATTAACCGAGGTATGGCACAAGATCCAAAACAGGGAATTCTATACGGGATGCGGAAATGAGGATTGTCACTGGTGCAATTTTGTAAAGGATAACAAACTGGCGGTAGCGCTACATGAACTGGTTGAGGAAGAATGATAGTGGGTTGATAAATCCAATCAGAGTCTTTCTTATGGCACTTAAAAAAATTGCCGCAGATTCGCAGACCTGCCGGAAAAATCGTTACTCTGTGAATCTGCGGCAAAAACTAATAAAATGGTAAACCTGGGATCCTGGCATTTCTTTACTGACACTACTTTTGCCATTAATGGTCTTTACAATACCTTCACGCAAAATTAGGGTGAGTTACGCCAAGGGTGGCTCACCCGGGCTAAATAAACGTCGCCACACCCGGCAAATAATTTCAATGAAAAATAGGATCCTCAGTATTCTTGGTATATGTTTCTCCCTATATATACCTGTTGCCTTTAATAGTGGTTGTGCACAGATAGGTGCACCCACAGGCGGCGCTAAAGATACCCTGGCACCCGTACTGGTGAAAGCCAGCCCGGATACCAATACGCTAAACTTCCGGGAAACTAGGATCACCCTTACTTTTAATGAATACGTGGAAGTGCAGGATGTGCAGAATAATGTGCTCGTCTCCCCTCTTCAGAAAAATAACCCGAACATAAGCAATAACCTCAGGACTGTTACCATCCGGCTACGGGACAGCCTGCTACCCAACACTACCTACAGCATTAATTTTGGCAACTCGATCAAGGATGTTAATGAGGGTAATGTGTATCCCGATTTTACCTACGTTTTTTCCACCGGTAGCAGCATTGATAGCCTCACCCTGGCCGGGAAAGTTATTTTGGCAGAAACCGGGCTCGCGGACAGTACCCTCAGCATATTTTTATACCGCAACCTTAATGATACCGCGGTGCAGACTGCTAAACCGAATTATATGGCCAGGGTTAAGGGTGACGGAAGTTTCCTGTTTAGAAACCTGCCGGAAGGAGCATTCAAAATTTATGCTTTAAAAGACGGAGATGGCAGTAAAACCTACAATGCCAAAACAGAGACCTTTGCATTTTTAGATACTTCCATACAGGTAAACGTGCAGCCGGACCCGGTTACGTTATATGCTTATGCCGAAGAGAAACCAAGACCAACAACCACCCCTTCCTCCACCCGGCCTGCTATTGAAAGAAGGTTGAGGTACACCAGTAGTCTTACCGGTCCCCAGGACCTGCTGCAACCACTTACCCTAACATTCAACAACCGCCTGAAAATTTTTGATACTTCCCTCATCAGTTTCACCGATACGTTTTATAACAAGGTCGCAAACGTGACCCCATTCCTGGACAGTACAAAAAAGGTCGTCACATTAAACCCAACATGGAAGCCGGGCGAAGCATACCTGCTGATCATCAGCAACGAGGCCGTACAGGATTCTACCGGGAATAAACTGGCAAAAACAGATACCATTAAATTTGTTGCTAAAACAGAAGCCGATTACGGACGCATCACTTTGCGGTTCACCAACTATGATTCAGCTAAAAACCCCGTCCTGCAATTTTTGAGCAACCAGGAGCTCAGGTTTTCTTACCCACTTACAAGTGCAGAGTGGAGCAACAAACGATTCCCCCCCGGCGAATATGAGCTTCGCATTTTAAATGATGATAATAAGGACGGGATATGGACACCGGGAAATTACTTAAAAAAACTACAGCCCGAAAAAGCCATTACCCTACCTCAAAAGATATCCATCAGGGCAGATTGGGATAATGAACGGGATATCCGGCTTTAATGGATAATTATTTAATGAATAATTGATAACGTGGCAATCATTGATATATCATTCACCCCATATTGCGTTCCCCATTATCAATTAAAAAATTATCAATTATCAGTTAACTTCGCCGGATGGTTTTTTCATCTTCTCTTTTAGAAAATGCGGTAGCAGAATTTGCAAAACTTCCTGGTATTGGCAAAAAAACTGCCCTGCGCCTTGTACTTCACCTGATCAAACAGGATGTGGCCGAAGTACAACATTTCAGCCATATCATCGAAAAGATGCGGACCGAAATTAAATTCTGTAAAAAATGTTTTAATATTTCCGACGGTGAGTTTTGTAACATCTGCAGCAACCGCACCCGGGGTGTTGAAATTCTTTGCGTGGTAGAAAATATACGGGATGTGATCGCTATAGAAAGTACACAGCAGTTCAACGGGCTTTATCATGTATTGGGTGGCATTATTTCTCCTTTAGACGGCATAGGGCCGGATCAACTCACCATTGACGCTCTGGTGGAAAGAGTAAAAAATGAGGAAATCAAAGAGATCATTTTTGCCCTTAATCCAAATATCCAGGGAGACACTACGATCTACTATATCGGTCGTAAACTAAAAGACATCCCGGTAAAGATCACCACTATTGCCCGGGGAATTGCCTTTGGCGGGGAACTAGAATTCGCCGATGAAATGACCCTCGCCAAAAGTATCAGCAACCGTATCCCGGTGGAACATTACATCAGTTCCGTAAAATAAAAGCAACCTTCTCATCTCCGGCAGCGTACTATTCACAAACACCTGGTGTTTTTGTGAAGCATCCGCAATTACCATGAGTACAAAAAGAAAGATCCTCCTCTTTGTGTCGCTATTTTTATTGGCGATGGCTGTCCTTGGTTATTATGTGTATAACAAGGGTCCGGAAAATATCAGTAAAAGGAAAACACTGCCCGTTACAGCAATTGAACTTTACGAAACCTATATAGACGATTCGCTTAGCGCTCAAAATAAATTCAATGGAAAAGTTTTGCTGGTCACCGGGGTGATCGGAAGGATAGATAAAAACCAGCAGGGTGAAACCATTCTTTCCCTGCAAACAAAAGAACCAAATGCCTATATCAATTGCAGCATGGAACATTCGCCAGCGGGGTTGCAAATAAAAGATGAGATTCGGATAAAAGGCCTATGCAATGGTATCGGCCAGGGAGATGCGGACCTGGGGATAAAGGCAGATGTCTATTTAACGAGATGCCAGCTGGAAAAATGAATGGAGCTCCCGGACAATTATTAAGCGGATCAAACATTTTGAACAAAGTGAAAATAAAATTCATATACATCAGCCTGGCCTTTTTGTTGGTTGCTTTGACTAACCTGCCTGCGCGGGCACAAAAAATTTATACTAAAAACGGCAGTACCAGTTTTTTTTCCAAATCCCCACTTGAGGATATCACAGCAATCAATAATGAGGTGATGAGTGTAATGAACCAACAAACGGGGGAGATCCAGTTTGCGGTGCTCATCAAAAACTTCCGGTTCAAAAAAAGGCTGATGGAACAGCACTTTAATGAAAACTATATGGAGAGCGATAAGTTCCCGAAAGCCCTGTTCAAGGGACGTATTGACGATATTTCCAATACAAATTTTGCTGCCGATGGAACCTATCCTGTTACCGTAAGTGGCGAACTCACGATCCATGGCGTAACCAACCCGGTTACTGTCAAAGGTGAGATACGGGTGAAAAACGGCGTGATCAGTGCCAATAGCGGGTTTAATATTAGCCTGGCCGACTACAGGATCAGCATTCCGGCGCTGGTTAAAAACAATATTGCCAAAACTATCACTATCACAGTTTCCTGTATTTACAACCAAAAAATGTAACCCGGCTTCAGGCCCCGGCCACCTATTTCATTTTGCATTCCGGGAGGTATCCTTTACCTTTGCACCCAATACAGGGGCGGATTTGTTTATTGTTCAACCCCCGGGCTTTCAAAATTTTGAACTAATAAACGACCCACATTTCCAACTTACTCCCGGATTTGAAAATCGTTTAACAGTTTAATTTTTTGACCAACGGAATTTCCTTTTTGCCCGGCACGGGCCTGCAGGAAAGAAGCACTGTATTCAATAAGTAAAGAATTATTTAACCCCACAGCCGGGACCGGACCACGGTACCGCTGTGGATAATAATAAAACAGATGGCAAATATTAAAGATGAGCTGAAAAAAAGTATCCTTATTATCGATGGGGCGATGGGTACCATGATACAGCGGTATAAACTGGAGGAAGCAGATTACCGTGGAGATCGTTTCAAAGATTGGCATACAGATCTCAAGGGCAATAATGACCTGCTGAGTATTACGCAACCGCATATTGTGGAAGCTATTCATGAAAAATACCTTGAGGCCGGTGCCGATATCATTGAAACCAATACATTCAGTAGTACCAGTATTGCCCAGGCAGATTATGACCTGCAATCCCTGGCTTACGAATTGAATGTGGCTTCGGCAAGGTGTGCAAGGAAAGCGATTATGTTATCCGGCAAAACCGCCTGGGTTGCAGGCGCAATAGGCCCGTTAAATAAAACATTGTCTTTATCACCGGATGTAAATAACCCAGGCTTTCGGGCTGTAACTTTTGACGAAGTGGCGGAAGCCTATACAGAACAGATTAAAGGACTCGTGGATGGTGGTGTCGACCTTCTCCTGGTCGAAACCATTTTTGACACGCTGAATGCGAAGGCGGCGATCTATGCCATTAAGAACTTTTTCAGGAAAAATAAACTACCCGAACTGCCTATCATGATCAGTGGAACCATTACAGATGCCAGCGGCAGAACCCTCAGCGGGCAAACCCTGGAGGCATTTTATGTGTCCGTAATGCATGCTGATCCCCTGAGCATCGGCTTAAATTGTGCCCT
>JAKFCK010000091.1:0-6011 GCA_036676685.1 Chitinophagaceae bacterium
ATGGTTTGAAAACCTTGGCGTTGCCCTGAATACCAATGCGCGTAGCCTTACCTCTTTTTATGATACAGCAGGCAACATCGGCCGGCAGATCACCGACAACCTGCAATGGGGTGCAAGCCACAATGTTCCCATCACATTATCCCTGCCACAGCTGGGCCCGCTGCAGATTGCGCCCAGCATCAGTTACCAGGAAAAATGGTACCAGCAGAAGGTGAGGAGAGTATGGAACGCCGCAGACGGGAAGCAGGATACGCTCACCAGCAAAGGATTTTCCCGGGCATATGAAATGACCTTTGGAATGAGTACCAGCACAAGGATATTTGGTATGTATACTTTTAAAGGCGGCAAGGTACAGGCGATCCGGCACGAGATCCGCCCGTTCATTTCGGCTAACTATAAGCCTGATCTGAATAAGAGGGACTGGTATAGCGTGCAAGCGGATACTTCCGGCCGGCTGGAACGACGTTCTGTTTATGAAGGCAGTATTTATGGGGCATACAGCGAGGGCGAATTTGGCGGCCTGAGTTTTGGAATTGATAACAACGTATCCATGAAAGTGCGGAACAAAAAAGATACCAGTGCAGAAGGCGTAAAAAAAATCTCTATTATCGATGGATTTAGTATCACGGGCGCCTACAATTTTTTAAGGGATTCCCTTAAGCTGGATGTACTGAATGTATCTGCCAGGAGTAATCTGTTTGAGAAAGTAAATATCACGGCATCCGCAATTCTTGATCCTTATGAAAAGGATAGCCTTGGCAGGAGTATTGACCAGCTGGTCTGGAAAAAGAATCCCTTCAGTCTGGGTAGGATGGTGTCTGCATCCGTTTCTATGCAAACGTCATTCCGGGGCGGGGATAAAACCAAACCCGCGCAGCCCAATACCGGGATCGGCCAGGAAAATATCAACCAAAGTGGAATGCCACTGGATGAATACGACCAGGAAATGGCGTACATCAATAACAACCCGGGCGAGTTTGTTGACTTTTCTATACCCTGGAATATCGACCTGAATTATTCCTTAAGATATAACCGCTTATTTGATATTACCAAAAAGGGTTTTGTCAGTTCTTTCGGCCAGGATGTAAACTGGAACAGCTCTGTAAATCTTACGCCGAAATGGAAGATCGGGGTAAATGGTTTTTATAATATCACTGATAACGAGCTGGGAACGATCAGCATGTACCTTTCCCGGGAAATGCATTGCTGGCAGATGGCGATCAATATTTCACCGGTGGGAAAATACAAATTTTTTAACCTGAGCATCAGCCCCAAATCAGGCCTGTTACGCGACCTGAAGATCAACCGCACCAGGTATTTTATCGACCTCTGATAAGTTGCTGCCGTGTATTTATTGTTTTTCTTCGGTGAGCCTGTGTAGCATCTGGCTGAACACGATCTCCTTCATTTCCTTACTGGTTAATCCTTCGGGTGAAACAGCAGGTAAAAAGATCATCCTTAAAGGCGTGGGCACCAGGAAAAAACTTTTATGTATTGGCATGGCTTTATTTGTGCCAATGATCACGCAAGGGATCACTTCTTTTTTGGATTCAACCGCCAGTTTAAAAGCACCATCATAAAAAGGTTTTAGGGGCTGGTCTGTCCTGTTGCGCGTTCCCTCCGGGTAGATACACATGTGCATCCCTGCCCTCAGGGTCTTTTTCATTTCCTCGAAACTTTTTACCCTGCTTCTTTCATTTTTTCTGTCTACCAACACAGAACCTCTCCGGTAGAACCAGCCAAAGATGGGCACTTTGGTAAAAGAAGCTTTGGCAATGGTTTTATTCGGCCCGGGTATATAAGGCGCAGATAAGGGGACATCCAGCAGGGCATTGTGGTTGAAAACAATAATGTAGGTATGTCCTTCCACAAAATTTTCCTTTCCCTTAACGTTCACCGGGCAGCCGATGAGCAGCAGCCACACATCCATCCAAAATTTGGAAACCCCGATAAAATAAGCCTGCCCTTTTTTTTCATCTTTAAAAAGATAAGAGAGCATGGAAGGAATAAAAATGATGAGGAACGTTACCACAAAACTGATCAAACCCCATACCGCCCAAATGCGGGCAAAGATGTTGGCGGCGATGCTATACTTGTGTTGCGTTCTTGTTACTGTTTGTAGATTATCCATGTAAAAACCATTTTATCCGGCTGTCGAAAAATAGGGTGTTGATTCCCGCTCCAGGCCATTCCCGGGAAGGGCGCTGCGGCGGAAAAAATCTGCAGATCCAATCATTTGCATATTTAATCTGCGAAGCTGCGGCAAAAAAACAAGGGTGGCAAACCGTATCATCATTTTCAGATAGTTTCTAAACTGTTCACTTTAGGGGGTTAATAATTTCCAGTCGATCGGTTCTTTTCCGTTCTTCATCAGCAGCTCATTCGTTTTTGAAAAATGCTTACAACCAAAAAAACCTTTATCGGCTGAAAAAGGAGAGGGGTGGGCTGCTTTCAATACATAATGTTTTGTTTCATCAATGATCTGCTGCTTATCCTGTGCAAATTTTCCCCACAGCAAAAAGATCACGCCCTGTTTTTCGTCGGAGATCTTTTTGATCACCGCGTCGGTGAAATCGGCCCAGCCGTATTTTGCATGGCTGAAGGCATCACCAGCCCGCACAGTGAGGGCAGCATTCAATAGCAGTACGCCTTGCTGTGCCCACTTGGTAAGGTTGCCGTACCCTACGGGCATGTCTATGCCGATGTCTGCTTTTATTTCTTTGAAAATATTTACCAATGAAGGAGGCGGTTTTACGCCGTTAGCAACAGAAAAGCTCAGGCCATGTGCCTGGCCTGGTCCATGGTAGGGGTCCTGCCCGATGATCACAACGGATACCTGGTCAAACGGCGTTTGATTAAAAGCATTAAATATAAGCGGGCCGGGGGGATAAATGTTTTTCCCGGTTGCCTTCTCGGCTCTCAGGAATGTGGCGATCTGCAAAAAATATGGTTTACTGAATTCATCTTTCAGCACTTCTTTCCAGGAAGGATGAATTTGAACATCCATGCTTTAGTTTTTTTGCAAAAGTAGGAAACTCTCCGCCGGCAAAATAAATGAAATAAAAAACCAATAAATAAATGTGGAGCAACAACGTCCTGTTTAATTATGGCGCTTTGTTTTGCCTCACTGCTGTAAAAAAAACAGGATGGCGGTTGTGATTGCACAGGAGTTTCCTGTAAACGCCGCCATTGATCATTTTTTTAACGACATTTACCCTGCAAAAAAAAATAAATACTCAACGACTTGTAAGTGCGGGAAGTAACGACACTTAGCAATCGTTCCTTAGTGGAGCAACACAAAGGAGATGCTCAATTATAAATTTGATATTAAATTTAATAAGCCCGTCGTGGTTTCAGCGTTTGGGGCTGATGCACTTGGCGGATTTCATGCAGACGGTGACACCCGGTGGAGTGAGGAATACCAGGAATTGTTGTATACAAACCAGATTAAAATGCTCACACCTATCAGCGGCCTGCTTGGCGTTACGCCGTGGATACTTGTTGATTTTCGTTCGCCCCGCAGGCAACATCCTTACTTCCAGGATTTCCGGAACAGGAAGGGGCTCATTTCGGAGACCGGTAAAAAGAAAAAGGCATTTTATATTGTGTAAGAATTTTACCAAGAGATGGTGCGAATGTTTAAGTAGGCTCCTGACTTTAAAAATTCCGATTCAAATGCTGTTGTTACCAGTTTTCAATCTGACATTCAAAATTTTAAATAAATGAATCATACAAAATACTTCCCATCCTATGACAAAACCGGATTCAGGATGGAGCAAACCATGCGCTGGTATGGACCCAATGACCCGGTTTCCTTAACGGACATTAAACAGGCGGGCTGCACAGGGGTGGTGTCGGCATTACACCATGTACCTAACGGAGAAGTGTGGACGAAAGAAGAAATAGCAAAAAGAAAAGCCATCGTGGAAGCCGCAGGGCTTACATGGAGCGTGGTGGAAAGTGTACCGGTGCACGAATCCATTAAAACACAGGTGCCAGGTTTTGAGCTTTACATTGAGCATTATAAAGATAATATCCGCAACCTTGCGGCATGCGGGATAAAAAATATTACTTACAACTTTATGCCCGTGCTGGACTGGACCCGGACTGACCTGGGTTACGAGGTAGAAGACGGCTCAAAAGCACTGCGGTTCGAGATGGCCGCTTTCGTAGCCTTCGACTTGTTTATTTTAAAAAGGGCAGGAGCGGAGCGGGATTATGATGCAACAACGATAGAAAGGGCCCGAACCCGGTTTGCCGCGATGAATGATGATGAGAAATTATTGTTACAACGAAATATCATTGCCGGCCTGCCGGGCAGCGAGGAAAGTTTTACCATTGAACAATTTCAAAAGGCATTAGATGCTTACCAGGGCATCGACAGGAATACATTACAACAACATCTCATCTATTTTTTACAAAAAATCATTCCTGTTGCAGAAGAGAGTGGCGTAGTAATGTCTATTCACCCGGATGACCCGCCTTTTTCCATTTTGGGATTGCCACGGGTAGTGAGTACAGCCGCAGATGTGAACGCGCTGGTTGAAGCAGTTCCTTCGGTGAGCAATGGTCTTTGTTTTTGCACAGGGTCTTACGGAGTGATCGCCGGGAATGATTTGCCGGCAATGGTGAAACAATTTGCTGATCGTATTCATTTCATACACCTGCGCAGCACAAGGAGGAATGAATGGGGAGATTTTTATGAGGATAATCACCTGGAAGGAGATGTAGATATGTACGCGGTGATAATAGAACTGGTGAAGGCGATGCAAAAAAGAAAATGTTCCATCCCTGTTCGACCCGATCATGGGCACCAGATGCTGGATGACCTGCACAAAAAAACAAACCCCGGCTACTCTGCTATAGGGCGACTGCGCGGGCTTGCAGAGATCCGCGGGGTGGAGCTGGGCGTATTGCGAAGTTTGATTGGATAATTTGGTGATTTAATAATTTGGTGATTTGATGATAGTGACATTAGCACGATGGTTTAGCGCACCAAAATTGAATGCGGGTATACCTACAAAAATTGCCCATTCGAATCTTGTTTTTTTCTAACCCGGAATGTTGTTTTTACATGATCAACAGCTTTACATGCCCATCAGTTTATCCGGGGTGAGGGGCAGCTTGCGTAAACGTTTTCCCGTGGCATTAAAAACGGCGTTTGCAACAGCTGCTGCTACGCCAACGATTCCTACTTCACCGATCCCTTTTACGCCCATCTTGTTCGGGATTTTATCTTCCTCGTCAATAAACAACGTGTCAATTGTTTTTATGTCCAGGTGGGCAGGCACATGGTAATCCGCAAAGGAGCGGGTTACAAAATTTCCATAACGGGGATCAATAACGGATTCTTCTGTTAACGCCATACCAATGCCCCACACTATCCCCCCGATGATCTGCGAGCGTGCAGTTTTAGGATTCAATATTTTCCCTGCGCCCGTTACTGCGAGGAAACGCGGGATCTTTATCATCCCCGTTGAATTATTGACCCAAACTTCCGCAAAGTTTGCATTGAAACTGTGCACAGAATATTTGTCTGCATCAATCGGGGCTTTGGCGTCTACCCGGGTTTGAAAGCTGGTTATTTTTCCTGATAACATTAATTGAGCGGCAGTAGGAGCTGTTACATATTGTTTTCCGGATTTCTCAACAAGTTCCTTCGTAATTTTTATACAGGCATCATTCACCGCGTTGGCGAAACTTGCAGCACCTACCGAACCTACTGAGCCTGCTGCAGGAGGCAACAAGGAGTCCCCGATCTTTACATTGATTTTTTTTAAGGGCAGGCCCAATCCATCCGCAGCAGTTTGCGCAACAATGGTATGTGTGCCGGTTCCCAGGTCGGATGCGGCCAATTCCACATCGGCCATCACATCATTGCCGTTGCGGGAGAGTTTGATGATCGCAGAACTATCGCGCTGCCTGGCCGGGTAAGTACCGCAGCCCACACCATAACCAATGGAGTAATCACCCTGGATATTTTGTTTAGGCTCCAGCTTGCGTTTTTTCCA
>JAKFCK010000092.1:0-4124 GCA_036676685.1 Chitinophagaceae bacterium
TCCTGGATTTTATTGCGAAGCCAAGTTACACCATAAATCCATTATTTACCGGCGACTCAAGGCCTTTAAGCTAAAAAAAAATAAAATTGAGCAGAAACCCCTACTTCTGAAAAGCAGGGCCTTTAAAAAGAACGTTGCAGTAAAATGTAGCGCAGCAATGGAATAATTTATAAACTGTTTTTTTTGCCATTACAATTATCATCTCTTACCTTTGCGGCCTGAAAAAATAGCTTGAAAAAGTTGCAAATAGCCGGGTTAGTGTTATGTTTCCAGATTTACCACCCCTGCTTCCCGGCTGGCAGGCAGAGCGGTACAAGGTGATACAGGTTGTTTTAGCCGGATAAATAAATAAAAATATATTGTTATGGTAGAAATTAAACCAGATGAAATTTCGGCGATACTTCGCCAGCAGCTCAGCAACTTTAACGCGGCTGCAGATTTAGAAGAAGTTGGTACTGTGCTACAGGTAGGTGATGGTATTGCCAGGGTTTATGGTTTAAATAATGTACGCTCCGGGGAATTGGTGGAGTTTGACAACGGCGTAAAAGCAATTGCCCTGAACCTTGAGGAAGATAATGTGGGTGTGGTATTAATGGGTGATAGCAGTGAAATTAAAGAAGGGGATAAAGTAAAACGTACCGGCCAGATCGCATCTATCAAAGTAGGTGAGGGTATGAGCGGGCGTGTTATCAATACACTGGGTACCCCGATAGACGGAAAAGGTCCCCTTGTTGGTGAATTATATGAAATGCCGCTGGAGCGTAAAGCTCCCGGTGTGATTTTCCGTGAGCCGGTAAAAGAACCCCTGCAGACCGGTATCAAAGCGATTGATGCGATGATCCCTATCGGGCGTGGCCAGCGTGAGCTGATCATCGGGGACCGCCAGACGGGTAAAACCGCCATCGCTGTAGATACGATCATTAACCAGAAAGAATTTTATGCTGCAGGGAAACCTGTTTATTGTATATATGTTGCTATCGGCCAGAAAGCATCTACCATTGCTGGTATCATGAAGACCCTGGAAGAAAACGGTGCAATGGCTTACACTACTATCGTTGCGGCATCCGCTTCTGATCCGGCTCCACTGCAGTTTTATGCGCCTTTTGCGGGTGCTGCTATCGGGGAGTTCTTCAGGGACACCGGTCGCCCGGCGCTGATCATTTATGATGATCTTTCCAAGCAGGCTGTGGCTTACAGGGAAGTTTCTTTGTTACTTCGTCGTCCGCCAGGCCGTGAAGCTTATCCTGGTGACGTATTCTACCTGCATAGCCGTTTGCTGGAGAGAGCAGCCAAAGTGGTTTCAAAAGATGAGATCGCCAGGCAAATGAATGATCTTCCTGAATCTATTAAACACCTGGTGAAAGGTGGTGGTTCCCTTACTGCCCTTCCGATCATTGAAACACAGGCCGGTGACGTGTCTGCATATATTCCAACAAACGTGATCTCCATTACAGACGGGCAGATCTTCCTGGAGGGTAACCTTTTTAACGCAGGTATCCGCCCGGCGATCAACGTAGGTATCTCTGTGAGCCGCGTGGGTGGTAATGCCCAGATCAAATCCATGAAAAAAGTGGCCGGTACCCTGAAACTGGACCAGGCGCTTTACCGGGAACTTGAGGCATTCTCCAAGTTTGGTGGTGACCTAGATGCTGCAACCAAAAACGTAATTGATAAAGGTGCGCGCAACGTGGAGATCCTCAAGCAGGCTCAGTACACACCTTTTGCCGTGGAAAAGCAGGTAGCTATAATTTACCTGGGAACACAGGGTTTACTAAGGGATGTAAATGTGAAAAGGGTGAGGGCTTTTGAAGAACATTTCCTTTTGGAAATGGAAAACAAACTACCCCAGGTGATGGCTGAGTTTAAAAAAGGCAATCTTCCCGAAGATGGATTGAAAAAAATGGTTGACCTGGCAAATGGCCTGGTTGGATTATATAAATAATCAGATAGTATTTTAAAAAAAAGCCCCACCGAAAATAACATTCGTGGGGCTTTTTTTAATGGGAAATATCCATTTTTATTGTTGTATAATGAATTTTTGCATTCCTTCTCCAGCAGAATTTTTAATAAAATATACCCCACTTGGTAGCGACTTTACATTGATTTCATTTAAGCCCGGATAAAGAACTTTTGATAAATACATGGAGCCCACACTATTTAAGATTTGTACCGTGATTTTTTCACTGGCTTCTACCTTTAATACTTCCTTTATAATATTGGTCTGCAGTTCAAATTTCGATATCGAATAAAGATTTACCCTGATTATTCTGGAATACTCAGGCTGTCCTGTAATATTATTTGTTTTCAGCCGGTAAAATATCCTTTCCTGGTATTGCCCCATATCAATAAACAAGTAAGCATTATTATTCAACTGGTTCCCGCTGGCAGAAAGTGTGTTAATGTTAGTAAAATGAATGCCATCATAGCTTCTTTCCACTTCAAAACTTAAGGCGCTGCTACCAGCGGATGTAGACCACCTGACTCTTATATTATTATTTTGTGCGGCTGCGGAAAAGCTGGTCAGGTTAGCGGCCAGAGGTGAACTGGATAAACCTGCCGATCCGCAAAAACAAAAGGTGCCGTTTCTTTGTGCTGCGTTTGTAGCACTGCCATATACCCTGAAATAATACAAATTTCCTACAGTTAAACCGGTAAGACTTACTAAGGAAACTGAACTTACACTGGTAGCTACATGGCAACCAATTTCTATAAGAGAGGCACAGGTAGGGGTAGCCTGATTCACCGAAAATGCCTGGATGGCTGATTTCATTGACACGCTGGGGTTTGATGTGATAGTTGCAGTAGTAGCGGTTGCATAAAATTTAAACCAAAGATCTGACGCATTATTAACAGGAGCCCCACAACTGGGAGTCGGAGCACAGGCATCCAAATCGGTTACAGCTTCGCAGGTGCTGCGATTATCAAAAATGGTTCCTCCTGAACAGGACGTGCCTGAAGTACAACCCAATATCCAGTTTGGGTCAAATAAGGCAGCTGTCGCAAATGTACTATTAGTAGCTGGACAACCCTGAGCGTCAACCTCTAATGATATAATAAAAATTAGAAGAGTAGTAAAAATTGTTTTCATAGTAAATTTTTTTCGAAATATAACATTTTTTATTAGAAGATAAACAGAAGTATAAATCTTTTTAAATAGATGTATATTTTATATATTGAAGCATAGAAGCTACGACTTACTCTTTTGCTATTTTGGCAGATTTTTTCTTGGGAATGCTTTTTGCGATTTTATTTCTTCAAACAATAAAAATCATGACAACATCAATCATTCTTATTTCAGTGATCTTTATGGTACTGGGAATGCTTGTACAATGGAGACTTAAAAGTAAATTCAAAGAATTTAGCGAAGTGCCTACCAGCAGCGGCAAAAGCGGGAAAGAGATAGCAGAAAAGATGCTGCGGGATAACGGTATCTATGACGTGCAGGTTACTTCTGTGGAAGGGGCACTTACTGACCATTATAACCCTCTGAATAAAACGGTGAACCTGAGCACGGATGTCTATAATGGCAGGAGTGTCGCTGCGGCAGCCGTGTCTGCGCATGAATGCGGGCATGCCGTGCAGCACGCCACTGCGTATTCTATGCTCATGCTCAGAAGTAAACTGGTACCAGCGGTGCAGATCAGCAGTACCCTGTCTCAATGGGTGATCATCGCAGGCCTGGGATTCATGGGGTTTGGAGGCGGTAATCCTACCATTCTTCTTGTAGGTATAGTATTATTTGCCGTGACCACTTTATTTTCCGTGATCACCTTACCTGTTGAATTTGATGCTTCCGCCAGGGCTCTTGTATGGCTGGAGACCGCCAACATTACCACAAGTGCAGAGAAAGAAAAAGCAAAAGACGCGTTGAAATGGGCAGCGCTTACTTATGTTGTAGCCGCTTTGGCATCTATCGCAATGCTGGTGCAATACATTTTGATTTACCAGGGGAGGAGCAGGGATTAGACGGTAGAAGGTAGAAGGTAGAAGGTAAACGGTAGTGTACGTCCCTGATATAGGTTGACAACAAAAGTCACCTTGTATGGAAGCAAATTTAAAAGAGATCCGGAAGCACCGCTGTTATAGCGAAGATTTTAAGAAGGGAATAGTTGCCAGTTTTGAGA
>JAKFCK010000093.1:0-12317 GCA_036676685.1 Chitinophagaceae bacterium
AGCATACCTACAATGATCACCATGTAGGTGAGCAGCATCATCGAAAAGATTTTTTTCCGGAATTTAAGCGTAACCCTGCTCACCGTAAAGCTCAGCCACAACTGTCCCTCCCTGTATAAATGAACAGCCAGGATCAAAGTGATGACCGCATATTGCAGGCAAAACAATATGATGAAGCTGTAAAAATTAATGACATCAAAGATCTTGAGGAGCAATACCAGTAAGGTGTAAAACCGGAGGATGGTTTCTTTAAGTAAGCTGGTGAGCACCCCTTTATGAAAACCGTAGGCGTAAGCCTCCAGGATATTGAAAAGGAGTACAAAAAAACCGAACGGTAACACCCATGAAAAATATTGTACAAGCAACAGGGAGTTCTTGCTGAATTTTTGAATGATAATGGGTTGAAAAAGAAAGACAGCTGCTGCCGTTAATAAAAATCCAATGACCGATACCAACAGGGCAATACTTAAAAGGTCGTTTTTTTTTGGGCTGGTATTATCGTTATAATAAGGAAAGAATTTATACAGGAACGACGTAGCACCAAAACTGGAGAAAGCAAAAATCAGCAGCCCGATCTGCACGAGGCTTTGCGTGAGACCATATTCGTTGGGAGCAAACCAGTTTTTGTGAGTAAGAAAATAAGTGTTTAACGCGCCAATTAAAAAACCGAGATAAATCCAAATTGCAGCCTTGAGACTTCTTTTTCTGATTTGGCTCATTGAAGATGAATAGAATAATTTAAATCGGTTTTTGCTGCCACGTGAAATTATTGATATTGCACCACACTCGCAGGAATTATTTGCTCTTGTTCCTGAAGCAGAAGATATTCAGCTGCACATCATAGATCCTCCGCACACCGTCGTCCTTTCTGTGAAAAGGGTGGGTATAAACGGTACCGGCTTCCCTGATATAAAAGCTGAAGCCGGCTGTTTTTACAATTTCCAGCATTTCCAGGAGCTCGTCGTTTTGAGAAAACCTGCCATGGTATTCCAGGAAGAAATTATTTACCAGGTAAAGCTTATCGGCGATGTCTTTTAAAACCCCGTATTCAGCCCCTTCGATATCAATCTTCAAAAAGTCAATCGTTTTGGTCATAAAATCTCTCAATCTCACCGCCTCTACGTCTATTGTCAGATTGCCTGATGGCGACTCATCTACCCGGCTGCTTAAAGAGCCATCATTCACAAACTTCAGGGTAGTGTTTTCCCGCCATACTGCTTTTTTGTGCAGGTGCACATTTGATAGACCACATGACCGCACATTTTTAGTCAGCAGGTCGAAGTTCTGGTTATCCGGTTCAAAAGATTCGATTGTAGCGGTGGGACAGATGGATTTAAGATAGATTGCGCTTAAACCTATGTTGGCGCCACAGTCCAGGATGTAACTATTAGCCGGTAATTCCTGCAGGTAGATTTTATCCTGGAAGATCTCCACAAGGGAGTGATACAGGTCTGCAGGTGAAGTGTAGTAAACCGTTCCGAATTTTAATTTTAATTTTTTTACGAGATCATCTTTCGGCAAATGTTTCAGGTAGGTGATGGAGAGAATATCTAAGCCTAAATCACTTTTATATAAAGCGCCTGCTACCTGGTTAACTTTAAATGAGATGCCGGAAACAATATTTGATAACAGTGATTTATCCATAATGGGGTGTGATACTTTAATATGCTTGTTTATTATTTAGTTTGCTGAAATCGCATTTTTAATTTGTTCGAGGTAGGCGAACCTGAATTTTTCGTCGGCTTCCAGGTAACATCCTTCTGCCCATTCATTCCATGCATTCACAACCAAGTAATCACTGTGGTCTTTAGTGGCGATCTGCAAAAGCTGCGAAAAATATTTACCGAATTTTTCGGGACCTGCGCCGGTCAATACCAGGCCCCGGTTAGCCTTCCTGGGTGAATTATCCCAATCTACGAAAGCTCCCCGGTACACTTTTTTGTCGCCGTAAGTTTTGCCCGCGTTATTGATCACTTCTTTCCAAACCCTGTCGTAACTATCTTTCAGCAAAATTTGTGTGCCGAACATGTTATTGATCTTTCCCCTTATTTTATTCTCCAGGCTTATGCTCTTTCGCAGCGTGAGCATCGGTTCAAAGGTAAATACCGCCGAGGAATTTTTACAGAAAGGTTCCTGCTGAAACGAGTTTAAGGTTTCCACGATATGAATGCCGTCAAATCCTTCCGACTGAAGTGTCTCGTTCCAGAAACTGATCATTTCTTCCATCCTGGCGAAACCAATGGCCCGGTAAATAAAAAATACCGGTTTATTATTTTCCCTGATGTACCTCGGGTCTTTAAAAAAAGGCAAAAGGTAGTCCAGGTGTTGCTGCCAGTTTTCCTTTTCACCATATTCCTGTTGAATGAGTATTTGTCTTTCTTCACCATCCCAGGCCTTATTCCATGAATCGTTTGCCCACGACAGGCAGAAAGGAATATTCACCTTATGGTTTTCTAACATCTGCAGTAACGGCTTATGCAGCATTTGTGTGCCGTTAAACCAATAATGGTAATAACAAAATCCGTAAATGCCATAGTTCCGGGCGGTTTCGGCATGTTCTTCCATCACAGCAGGATCCGAGAGATCATAATAATTATTATTCAGGGGTGTTCTCGGTTGGTAATGCCCGCTGAACAATTTTCCGGCTTTTTTAGTGTTCGTCCATTCTGTAAAGCCCTTTCCCCACCACTCATTATTTTCCGGTGTTTCGTGAAACTGGGGAAGATACAAGGCCAGAATTTTCGTCATGGACAATTTTTTTTATTTAATCTGTAATGCAAATTTTGCCTGCAAATGTAGCTGTTTAGGGTAAACAGTAAGGAAATTACCCAACATTGTGGGAAATTGGCCAGGCATTGCCTAAGCTGCCACAAATGAAAAAGAGGTACTTACCAGGTACCTCTTTTTAAAAACATTATTAAGTAAGGGGATTAATGTTAATTTATCTCCGAAGCAAGTTCTACAATTTCATTTTCAGCCAACACCCTGTCATAAACTCTGAACTCATCCATTTTTCCCTGTATCGACACGATATCATCTTTCCACCAGCCGCCAATCTTTAAGTCAGAGCCGCTGCATCTTTTAAGCGAAGAGTAATTACTCACCCTTGCATTGTTATATTGCCCGTTGATGTACATGATCTCCAGCCCGTAATTATACACCAGGGCCACATGATACCAGCGGTTGCTCTGTATTGGGAAAGTAGATAATGTGAACGAATGCGTATTATAAATCCAGTTTGTGGAACAATCAATAGGGTCTGCTACTGTCCATTCCAGCCAGGGTGCATTGTTTTGGCTAATGCCGATACCGTAGACAACACCGGAAGGAGTATTCCAGCCGGTTTTGCTAAAAAGCGATGAGCGCACGTTGGTATTTCTCAAATAAACCTGGAATGTAAAAGTCATTTTGTCCCGTGCAAAATAGCTGCTCTGGTCTGTAATGCGGATGTAATCGTCTATCCCATCGAAATCGGCCGCCTTGTTGCTTAAGTTTTGGGCGTTGGTGCCAAAAGTTGTACCATTGAGGAGAACACCGTGCTGGTTATTACCACTTGTGTCATTTGCATTGCCATTGAAAGGGTAATAAGCGATCAGGGAACTATCCAGGTTAAGGGTCTCTGTGCGGGTGATGGTCTCTGTTTCGGTTTTTTCGCAAGCCATCATAAACAGGCAAATGGAAGCTGCAGTAAGCATTTTTTTCATTGGGTAACGGTTTAATTTAAATATATATACAATGTAAAGGATTCCCTTAACGTAATAAAAAAAAGTTTAGTGTTTCCACTAAACTTTTTAATGCGGGTTTATTATTTAATTAATACTTCGATGCCTCGTAAGAGCCAAATCCACCATCCATCAGGTGTTTCTCTTTTTTAAAGAGATCCAGGTCACTGGCCACCATTTCACTCACTAATTGGGCGAGCGTATAAGTGGGGGTCCAACCCAATTGTTTTTTTGCTTTGCTGGCATCCCCGATCAGCAGTTCTACTTCCGTTGGGCGGAAGTAACGCTCATCTACTTCCATCACCACCTGGCCTTCCTCTACCTGGTATTCAGGGTTGTTACATTTTACTATGTATCCTTTTTCGTTCACACCTTCGCCTTTAAATACGATCTCCATACCTACTTCGGCAAAAGCCATTTTTATAAATTCACGCACCGAGGTTGTCACGCCAGTGGCCACAACGTAATCATCTGGTTTTTCCTGCTGCATCATCAGCCACATCGCTTCCACGTAATCTTTGGCATGTCCCCAGTCTCGCTGTGCATTAATGTTGCCCATATAAAATTTGGTATCCAGGCCTAATGCAATCTGGGCCACCGCGCGGGTGATTTTACGGGTAACAAAAGTTTCACCACGCATCGGGCTTTCGTGGTTAAACAGGATACCGTTGCAGGCAAACATGCCGTAAGCTTCACGGTAATTTACCATGATCCAGTAAGCATACAATTTTGCTACGGCATAGGGAGAGCGCGGGTAAAAGGGCGTAGTTTCTTTCTGTGGCACTTCCTGCACCAGGCCATACAATTCCGAGGTGGAAGCCTGGTATACTTTCGTTTTTTTAGTCAGGTTAAGCAATCTAACGGCTTCCAGTATACGAAGCGTACCGATGCCATCGGTATTGCCTGAATATTCCGGTGTTTCAAAACTTACATGCACATGGCTCATAGCGCCAAGGTTATAGATCTCATCCGGCTGCACTTCCTGTATGATGCGGATGATATTAGCAGAATCGCTGAGGTCACCGTAGTGCAGTTTAAGTTTCTGGTCTTCAGTATGCACATCCTGGTAGATGTGATTTATCCGCTGCGTGTTAAAAAGGGAAGTTCTTCTTTTAATACCATGGACCATGTAGCCTTTGCCGATCAATAATTCTGCAAGGTATGCCCCGTCCTGCCCGGTTATGCCGGTAATAAGTGCCGTTTTCATTTTTTTCTTGTTAGGGGGGCAAAAGTAAGGCTAATATTGGCTTAAAAATCATTTTACAGCTGTCCCTGCTGCATATTCTGTAAGCCTTCCATCTCTGCTTTCATGTTTTTTCGTTTGAAAAGACCTGCATCCACCTTGCCAAACCGCCAGGAGAAATTCAGGCGCAATACCTGCGTATCCCTTTGCCGGCTGTTATCCTGGAGAAAAAATCCGGTAGCGGCCACCGTGGCATATTTTCTTGTTCTGAAGATATCATTAAACTGCAGTGTGAGGCTCGCAGCATTATTTTTAAGGAATTCTTTTTTCAGGGCGATATCAGCACCATAATAAGGTTTGATATAACCTTGTGCAATGAAGGGGGTAGATCCATATAATCCTCCACCCACAGCTGTTGACCCGGCGGACCTGCCGGTGTTTACCGGCAATATAGTTCTCGCCTGGTATTCCCCGGACAACTGAACAGCATAGTTCCGGGGTAGTTTAAAGCTGTTATTGATCTTAGCAAACCAACTAAACAGGTGATCCGGGCCGGCCGTGCTGATATTTGCCGCATCCAGTGTTACATCAAACAGGTTCAGGTTGCTAACCAGGTCCCACCACCCCGTTATTTTGGCCCTGGCCGTCATCTCAAAACCGATGGTATAACTTTCACTGGCATTTGCATAGGAATTATACAATACGCTGTCAGGTTTTGTAGGGTCTGTATTCGGCGCCTTGTATTGGTAACGGGTAATCAGGTTCCCGGTATATTTCAGGTAAAGCGTGGTAAGTGTAGAAAGGCCCGGGCTAAACTGGTTGCTGTAATTTAATTCTGCCAGCTGTGTGAACTCCGGTTCCAGCGCAGGGTTACCCACTGTAAGGTTAAGTGAATCCGAGAAATCCACGAAAGGTAAGATCTGGAAAAAAGCCGGCCTGTTTATTTTCCTGGAGTAGCTGAATTGCACATCCTGCCGGGTATCTAGTTTTTTTGACAGAAAAAATGACGGGAAAAGGCTGACCGGGAATTTGTTGGAAAAGCGTAGGTTCTTAGACGTTAGATTGCCGTCGTACCGGGAGCTTTCTATCCTGAGCCCAGCCTGGAAGCTGAGTTTTTTTGCCTGGAGGGCATAAGTGCCATATGCCGCGTACACGATGTCATTAAATTTGTACCGTACACCCAATATATCCATCCTGATGTATTGTGCTGTTACTGGATCTTTTATCGAATTATCGTTCCAACTGCCGTAGTCACGGGCCGCGATCCGCCCGCCTGACTCTAACCTGCTGTTTTTGGTGAGCGGGTACACCAGGTCCGTCTGGAAAGTGTAAAATTTGGTGAAACCCCCGCCGGTTGCCCGCTCTGCCGTTAATTGGGTTGCACTGCCGGCACCATCATAATACTGGCTGTTATAATCCGACGTATTCGTATTGATACTTTCGTTGTAATTAGCATCAGCTGTCCACTCGTGCCCCGCCCGTGCAAAATTATGTTTGAAACCAAGGCTGGCCCCCGTGTTTCGGAAACTGATCTCTGCGAAGATGTTGCGTTGTGCGGAGGTGGATCCTGCATTTGCGGGTACAATGGTGTCCCTGTACATATTCAGCAGATCAGTAACCGTGAATTTTCCCCTCACGAGGTTGCCGCTTATGGTAAGTGTGTTGCGGTTGTCCAGGAAATAGTCCATACCCATCCTTCCGGAGGCAAAATATCCTTTTGCGACGGGATCGTTATCCTGGCGGGTATTTACAATTCCGGGTGTAATAAAGTCTGTGCGTGTAGTGCTTACCTCGCTGATATTTTTCCTTGTAAACAGCTGGCCGCCCACAAACACGTTTACCCTGTCCTGATGCAGGTTTACATCGCCGCCCAAGACGGGTCTGCCCCTGCTGTCAATATTGGCCCGGAGATTACCATAATAGCCTGCTTTTTTAGTTTTCTTCAGTATAATATTCAGTATACCTGCTCCGCCGCCGCCCGCGTCATATTTTGCAGAAGGGTTGCTGATAATTTCCACAGCAGCCACCTGGTCTGCGGGGATCTGGTCAAGAGAAAGTGTGCTGGGCCGGCCGTCTACGAGCACCTGTGGTGGTACATTACGCATGGTCACGTTACCATCCAGGTCTACCGTTACGGAGGGAATGTTTTTAAAGATATCTACCGCAGTACCGCCCGTTGCGGCAAGATCCTTCTCTACGTTATATATCTTTTTGTCCAGGTACATCTCCAGTAAGGGACGCGTGGCGGTTAGTGTGAGGTTATCCAGTTGCCGGGAATCTGCGTTGAGCTTTATGTTCCCAAGATCTTTAATAGCCGGGTGCCCGGGAGTAGCCAGCATTTCAAAAGCCACTTGTGTTTCATATTGGCCGTAGCCGATCGATGAAACCTGCATTTTGAATGTGGAGAGTATGGGCTCCACTTCTATATTAAATTCGCCTTTTTTACCCGTGACCTGTGTGGCAAGCACGAGCTCTTTTTTGGTATTTGTGACGCTATCCAGCTGGGTCAGCAGGAGTTGAACAGACGCACCTACTATCGGCCTGAGTGTATTGTTGTCGATTATTTTGCCAAAAAAATTGCCCGGTTGCGGCGGCGCAGGGGCACCAGGAATCACCTGCGCAAGGGCAGGAGATATACAAAAGCCGGTAAGCAGTACCAGGGTAAAAAATCTGATCATTCAAATATGGTTCGAGCTATGCAGTGGCAATATATACCTTAATTTTCTAATCCGGTTCTGGGAACCCATATTTTATTCGCTGGCGGGATGTGGTTTATCAAACCAGGTAATGGATGGCCAACAACTGGGAAACCGCGATAAGGAACCCCGTGCATGCGCCGGCAAGTTTCAACATAACAATCTGCCGGGCAGCTGTTGCACGGAACATTTGTTCAAGTTCGGCCATATCAATACCCGCAAGCTTTTTTTCAATCATGGCTGCCGGCTGTAAATTACTGATCAATTGTGCCGGGAAATTTTTCATTACGGAGGGGAAGATCGTCTCAACTTCCTCCAAAAAAGCTGCCTTAAGGGTGTTTTTTGTTTTTTCGCCCATCATCCCGGACAGCAGGGGGAAGACAACGGGCAATTTGTCTTTAAGGAAAATATCAATATGGCTTTCCAGTTCAGGTTTCAGTTGCTGCAGCAATGCCGGGTCTTCAATGGTTTTCTCAATACTATCGGAAGTTAACAGTTGCTGCTGAATAGCGGAGGCCATGTAGGCCGCAAAACCAGGGAGCAGGGCAGGGATAAATCCCTGGAAGGTAAAGCCGGCTATTTTTTTTGCGTTCAGTGGTTTGAATAACAATCTTGTAAAAAGTGCAGTGATAAAATAGCCGCCCGCGGTGGCAATGCATAGCAGGAGGACGGAAGTGTTTAAGGCCATTTGTAGCGAGTTAGGCGCAAAAATATCAAAAAAAATCCCGCGAATTTTTAAATGTAATTTTGTGCAAGGGATGTTTTTTGCTATTTTTGCCGTCCCATAATAAAAATGGTAGTCGTAGCTCAGTTGGTTTGAGTCCCGCAAGTGCGGGATGATTCTGAGGGGTCGATGGTTCAGGCTCTCGATTCAGAGTAATAAAAAATGGTAGTCGTAGCTCAGTTGGTTAGAGCATCAGATTGTGATTCTGAGGGTCGGGGGTTCGAGCCCCCTCGATTACCCACTAATCCCTGTCATTTTTGACGGGGATTTTTTATGCTATGTACGGCCCTACAGCGTGAGCATACCGATATTCAAGAGAGACATCCCAGAAACATTTTCGATTATGAAGGAAGACATCATCGCGGTAAGCAACAGATGATGTTCTTACATTGACATTAAACACCTGGGAAATATATACCATAAAATAAAAAGGGGCGAAGATAAATATCTAGTCCCGTTAATTTTATAACCAACCAAAAAACTGAACTTCTAAAATATAATAAAATTACTGAGATAGCAATTCCTTCTACATCCTTCACAATACCCTATATCTTAGTTTTAGTTTACAGAGTATTGAAATAGGGTACTGTATGTACAGGTAGCCCTTTTATATTGCTGGTGTATAAGTTTAAATTGTAGTTGTCAATTAAGTAGGTTACCTTTTGTAGGATATTCACCTCCTTCATCTTCACTTGACGTACTTCTATTAGCGTTGGTTTATTGTTCCTTGATTTGTAATTACTGACAAGTAAATTAAACCTTCATGCTAATGTCTAGTTATCCAATATTGCTTCAAAATGATGTCCAGATTGTTCGTGAGACGCATGGCGGTGGCTATTTAATTAAGTATAAGGAAAATGATGGGGCATATGGAATAATATGGTTACCAGATGAATTAGCAAATCCCTGCCCAACGAATCCAAAGTGTCACGAAGCAATTGTAGTAGCAAAGAAATATCTTCTTATCGTCCTGGTTGACAAATAATCACCCTGTGCCCATTACAATCATAAGCTGCAGTTTATCGCTGTGGCTTTTTGATTTACAAGATAACTTTGCTTAACTTAGCAATGGTCTTCAGGGTCAGGAAATAAAGGGTACTTTGTAGAAAGGTTGCCCTTTTTTTATGTCAATATTGGTAAACGGAAATTTAGGGTATGCCTTGACGTTATGCTATATTAAGAAATTTTTCTATAGTATTTTTACTATTGTTTGTTTAAACAATGAAGTATATATTTGGGTTATGGTTAAACGCCCTGCTTTGCTTTCCTTTATCACACCACTATCCATATTCCAATTGTAATGCCTTTAAGTTTTTGCCTCTGACTACAGGAGTTCATTGTGCCCGCTGATAATGGACTCTTGTTTTTTGCCGTTGCTAATAAAAAAATGTCGTGGATTCTACACACGTGTTTGTTCAGGACCTTTCCGTTTAGAAAGTTCAAACACTATATCATCAATTATTTTCTTGGTTTCAACTTGTTCGGGAGTTAAGGCTCCTATAGTTAAAAAATCAGTGTACATAGCGGTTTGTGCAGAAAGTATATCAAGTAGTTCAGTTTCAGATAAAACAGTGTATTCCATAATCTTTTAAGCTAGCAAATAATATGCTAAGACAAGTTGGATAATTTATTATTATTGCGCATATTATCTCGGCCCAGTTTTATAAGGGTACGGATTATAATCAGGGTACTGTCTTTAACAGTTTACCCTTTTTTATTCATTCATGAACACTACTCCTGAATATATCCCTGACAACTTTCCCTTCCCTACAGGCCCTTTGTATCATTTAAGCCATATCATCATCACGTCAAACAACCTTATAGGGAAGGAATTGAAGGATTCTTATTTTCTTATAATCAGGCAGAAATTACCTTTTCAATTTCATTAGTAATTACCTGACTCATTTTGAATGAAGATAAAATCCTTTGGAACATAATAGGTTAGGGGGTTAAAGGGATGTAGCAGACTATTGGTTACACCTGATTGTGATTCTGAGGGTCGGGGGTTCGAGCCCCCTCGATTACCCACTTAAAAAACACAGAGTAAGAAGGGTTTGAAGTTTTTGGTTAAAAGAAAGGGCGATTCGTCAGGAATTTCGTCAATTTTTTCGCCAGGGCTTTCAAACCTTTTTTCTTTTTTCAACTGCCGTGTATGGCATATTAGTTCGTCAATATTTTTTTAGAAGTGCTTGCTTCGAATTTGTCCAGGCTCTACAGTCTTTATCATAAGTGCGACCCAAAAAAGCATCACCCGTTGAAGCCAAATATCCTGGGCGCAGGCGGTAAACTTTCTGATTACCAATGAAACACGGTTTGCAGCATAAAAGAAAAATCCAAACAATTTTCCCCGGATGTAGAATAAATACTACAAATAAATAATAGGTCTTAATAAAATAATACGACCTATATTGTGAACAGTTTTCATAGGGTACGGATTAAAAACGGGGCACTGTCTTTACAGTTAGCCCTTCTTTTTTGCCCATACCTCCCGCTTTGTAAGAATATGATTTCCGCATAGGGAACCTCCGGCACAGAAAGGCAGCTGTAATCCCTCCAGGTATTAGTCCGCCAATTCAGGTCAGCGCGGACTATATTATTCACCAGTTTTAAACAGGAAATGGTAAGCCAAAAAAATGCAAAAGCATCGTTGGGAATTACAGCTGGCAATGATTTTGATTTATACATTAAAACCTCTGTATGTTTACACTCTATATCAGCCTCGTTTTAATTGTCGGAGCATCCGTCCTTTATTTAATCGTATCAGGCATCAGCAGGATTGTTGCCCGGCGCCGTATTAGAAAGGTTGGCTAAAACACCGTCCAGGTAGTCGGTTAAGAATAACTCCGAAGTCCATAGCTTTTATGGGCACACAAGATGCTGTGTTGAGCCCGGCGGAACAAAGTTGAATGACGCAGGGTTTACCCGCCGTTAAAAGCCGCGACCTAATCAGCCCCGTTTCCCGCTTTTGAATCCAGCCATGATCTTCGGAATGTTTCCTGTGCTGTAGTTAATTTATTGCCGGCGCTTTCCAGCTGCGTTATGGAAATAAGTGGGTTTTCACCGAGCGTTACATTTTTTTCGATGACCATATTCCTGTGTTGATAGACTACACGGATGTTGGCCCCCGGCTTATATTTGGCCAGTTCCGTTTCAACGTCTTCCGGTTGTTTCACTTTGCTGTTCCCGACCTGCAACAGCACATCATCAATATCCACTCCGGCGTCATACAATGGCGTATTTTTTATCGTATTGCCCGCAATCACCAGGCGGGTGGTATCCATCGTATAGTTCATGTTTCCTATCCATGCTTTTCCGGCAAATGTCTTTTTTATTTCCAGGCCCGCGGCCTGCAGTAAAGCAGGATAGTTAATGGGCGAAGACGCATATACATTGGTTTTAAAAAATGCAGCAGCAAAAGCAGGGCTGGTGAAGGAAGCCAGGAGCCGCTCCATGTCAGGAAGAGAATAAGGTTTTTCCGTTCTACCAAAAACCTTCCACATTTGCTGCATAAATCCGTCGAGTGTTTTATTAAATTGTGTTCTCAGTTGCAGGTCCAGGGCAAGGCCCAGTGCTGCACCATGAGCATAATACGAAGTAAACATGTTGCGGTAGTTGGTTTGGTCCACAGCTACGCCGGCATCTACAAACACAGCACGCTGGCTGTTTTCCACAGGGCTGTAGCGGCTCCCGCCAGGTGTATTTTCTTTAGCGTTTACGAGGCTGGCCATCTGCCTGTTAAAATCGTGTTGGGATATCAGTCCCGCTCTCTTCATGATCAAAGAGGTGTAATATTGGGTAAACCCTTCCGCCACCCAAAGGGCTTCGCTCATATTGCTTTTTTCAAAATTGAATGGCTCCAGGCTTTTGGGTCGTATACGTTCTACGTTCCAGCAATGAAAAAATTCATGGGCAAAAGTGCTCAGTGAATTGGTGGCTGTGAAAGGACCTTCCCCCGTTATCACTGTAGAATTCCGGTGTTCCATTCCATCTCC
>JAKFCK010000094.1:0-4603 GCA_036676685.1 Chitinophagaceae bacterium
AACCCCCGGTGACCCACGATATCTCCGTTGCCGGCTATCCTCAGGGTAAGTTCCTTATCATCTCCCCACTGTTTATGCACTTTCACCATACCCGTGTTAATGAAAAACATGCCGGTAACTTCTTCCCCCTCCTTAAAGATCAGTTCCCCTTTTTTGTACCGGATACATTTCCGGTTCGCCGCCACCGCTGGCACCCAGCTCGGTGAGGATAACCTGCAAAGCATACAGCTGTGCAGGTCACAGTCTTTCTTATTTTTCTGGCTCATAAACCCATTACTTTTTTTCAGGTAGTTTATACAATATTAACAGGTAAAAGCCAGGTTCGAATTATTCATGAATCAACTTGCCGTGTTTACGGACCACCTGTTTTACAAGTGAAGAATGAAGGCTCACTACCTCACCAACCATGATAATTGCAGGGTTGGCCATCTTATGGTATTCGGCTTTGAAGTAAATATCGCTGACTGTTCCCAGGATTATTTTTTCTTTATCTGTAGTTCCATCCTGGATAATTGCCACAGGGGTTGCGGATTTTCCGTGTGCTTTAAATATATCCATTATTGCTTCCAGTTTACTCATGGCCATAAGGATGATCACAGTAGCTGAGGATTGTGCTGCAAGTTGTATATCGGGAGAAATAGCTCCTGTTTTGGTGGTACCGGTAGTCACCCAAAAACTCTCATTGATCCCGCGACAGGTTAACGGTATCATCTGGCTGGCCGGAACCGCCAGTGCGCTAGAAATGCCGGGCACCACTTCAATTGGTATTCCCGCCTCCTTTGCTGCATTGATTTCCTCCTGCGCCCTGCCAAAGACAAAAGGATCTCCTCCTTTCAACCTCACCACGTGGCCATGTGAAAGAGCGTAACCCACCATAAGATCGTTGATTTCTGCCTGGGAAAGAGCATGGCACCCATATCGTTTACCTACAAATTCCTTTATAGCACCAGGCGAGCAATACGACAACAGCTCCTTATTGGCTAATGCATCATACAATATCACATCCGCGACCTTTAAAGTTTTCACTGCTTTGAGGGTAATGAGTTCAGGATCCCCGGGGCCTGCTCCAACTAAAGAGATAAATGAACGCTTCATACAAATTACAATTTAAAATATATTAATTATTTTACCAAAAACTATTGTAAATATAAATAAATTCAGTTATTTTTATGATACAAATCACATTATAGTCGATATTTTTTGTCTTAAGATTGAAATATATGATATATAATAAATGATAATACGATTGTTTGCCACTATTTCTTAACCTTCTAAATGGAGAAAGATGAAAATAGTGGTCATAGGAAACGGGATGGTAGGTTATAAATTTTGCGAAAAATTGATCGCAAGAGATCCCGGTCAGCATTTTGAAATTGTTGTTTTTGGCGAGGAGTTCAGGCCAGCCTATGACAGGGTGCACCTGAGCGAATACTTCGCAGGTAAATCCGCCGAGGATCTTTCCCTTGCACCGGAAGACTGGTACAGGGCGAATCATATCAGGCTTCACCTCGGCGACCCCATTGAAAAAATCGATCGCCTTAATAAAGAGGTACATTCCCACACAGGCCTCATAGTCTCTTACGATTATTTAGTAATAGCCACCGGCTCATCAGCTTTTGTGCCCCCGATACCGGGGGTAGAGAAGCAGGGAGTATTTATATACAGGACCATCGAAGATCTTGAGTTTATCAGCGATTGGGCGAAAAAAGCTAAAAAAGGAGCAGTAATCGGGGGCGGATTACTTGGATTGGAAGCAGCCAAAGCTTTACTTGATCTTGGTATTAATGATATTCAGGTGATTGAATTTGCGCCAAGGCTGATGCCCAGGCAAATTGATGACGCAGGCTCCGCCTTGTTACAATCAAAGCTGGAAGCCTTGGGCCTTACTATCCTCACTTCCAAAAATACAACAGCTATAGCCGGCAATGAAGCCATCAACAGGATGGACTTTTCTGATAATACTTCTATAGACGTTGATATGCTGGTGATCTCTGCAGGCATCAAACCAAGGGATGAACTGGCAAAAGCAGCAGGTTTGGAAACCGGCGGCCGCGGTGGCATCGTGGTTAACGATCAATTGCAAACTTCTGACCCTAATATTTTTGCTATCGGTGAGTGTGCCTTACATGAAGGCATGATCTACGGGCTTGTTGCACCTGGATACGAAATGGCAGATGTGGTTGCAAAAAACCTGGTCAATAACATATCCCATTCCAACGAAAACAAAAGTCTTTTCACCGGCTTCGACATGAGCACCAAGTTAAAACTGATTGGTGTGGATGTGGCAAGTTTTGGAGACCCGTTCATCAGCACTGATGAAACAAAAATTATTTCTTTCAACGATAGCAGTAAAGGAATTTATAAACGCATTAATATAAGTGCCGATGGCAAGGAACTGCTTGGTGGCATACTCGTAGGGGAAGCAGAACAATACAACATGCTGTTGCAAACCTGCAAAAACAAAGTGGTGTTGCCTCCAAATCCTGAAGACGTAATACTTGGATTAAGAGGTGGCGAAGGCGATGCCGGCGCCGGTGTGCTCAGCCTGCCGGATGATGCAGCCATCTGCAGCTGCGAAAATATTACAAAGGGTGACATTTGCGTTGCAGTGCAGAATGGCTGTGAAACAGTGGACGCTGTAAAAAAATGCACCAAAGCAGGAACCGGTTGTGGTGGTTGTGTTCCGATGGTGAAGGACCTGGTGAATCATACACTGAAGGCACAGGGTAAATATGTGCGCAATGTTATCTGCGAACATTTTAATTACAGCCGGCAGGAATTGTATGACCTGGTAAAAGTGCATCAACTAAAATCATACGATGATGTTTTAGATAAATTGGGCACAGGTGATGGCTGCGAATTATGCAAGCCGCCCGTTGCATCTATCCTCGCCAGCCTGTGGAATGAAATGATCTTACAAAAAGGTAATGATACTGCCCAGGATACGAATGACCGTTTTTTAGCCAATATCCAGAAAGGAGGCACTTACTCAGTAGTGCCTCGTATCCCGGGCGGAGAAGTTACGCCGGACAAATTGATCGTAATCGGCCAGGTGGCAAAAAAATACAACCTCTACACTAAAATTACGGGTGGCCAGCGCATTGATCTTTTCGGCGCTCACCTCTCCGACCTTCCTGCAATATGGGAAGAATTAATTGATGCAGGCTTTGAAAGCGGCCATGCTTACGGCAAAGCCCTGCGCACGGTAAAAAGTTGCGTAGGGAGCACCTGGTGCAGGTTTGGTCTGCATGATAGCGTAAGTTTTGCTATCCGCATCGAGGAAAGGTATCGGGGTGTAAGAGCGCCGCATAAAATTAAATCCGCAGTATCTGGTTGTATAAGGGAATGTGCAGAAGCACAAAGCAAAGACTTTGGCATCATTGCAACGGAAAAAGGATGGAACCTATATGTATGTGGAAACGGGGGTTCCAAACCACAGCATGCGCTATTGCTTGCAGTAGACCTGGACAGTGACACCTGCATAAAATATATTGACCGCTTCCTGATGTTTTATATAAAAACTGCTGACCCGCTTTCAAGAACTGCCACCTGGCTCAACAAGATGGAAGGTGGAATCGACTACCTGAAAAATGTTGTACTCAATGACAGCCTGGGTATTGCAGAACAATTGGAAGCTGAAATGCAATTACTCGTAGACAGCTACAAATGCGAGTGGAAAGAAGCCATCGAAAATCCCGCCATACGAAAAAGATTCAGCCACTTTGTAAACGCCCCTGAAGAAAAAGATCCCTCCATCGTTTTTGAACCAATGAGGGAGCAGAAAAAAGCCAGGGACTGGAAGTTATAACAAAGTTTTACGCCATATATCACGCCTGTTGAAACCGATCACCAGCTAAGAAGCATTTCCACGATTGCCTGCCATTTACTTAACTGCCCCGATAAGGCAGTTAAGTTTCTTAAAAATAATTTTTAAATATCGCTGAACTAAACATTCAGCCGGGTAACCTTTAAATATAAAATTATGATCGCCGGACAAACAACAAACTGGATCTATGCCTGCTCCACGGATGATGTGCCGCAAAACGGGGGTGTATGCGTGAAACATAAAAGTGAACAGATTGCTCTATACCATTTCTCCCGAAGAAATGAATGGTATGCATCTCAAAACGAATGTCCGCACAGGAAACAAATGGCCCTGAGCAGGGGGATGCTCGGATCACAGGATAACGAACCTAAAGTAGCCTGCCCCTTCCACAAAAAAACCTTTTCGTTGATCTCAGGAGAATGTTTGAGTGACGACGAATGTGCGTTGAAAATTTACCCGGTGAAAGTGGAAGACGGGAAAGTTTTTATCGGTATTGAAAGCGGAGAATAAATAATAAAAAACCCCGACTCGAAATGGAAGCTCCGGCCGGGGAAGAGATTCTAAACTGACAAACAATTTAAAACCAAAACCAAAATTATGACAAAAAATCAAAGAATCAGGGTTCTTTCCTTAACAGTAAGTTTTTGGCTAATGACGTTGATGGGAAACGCACAGTTTACATTAACCGGGCAGTTGCGCACACGCACAGAAGTACGCAATGGCTTAGGCAATCTTGTATTAAAAGGTTCCAAACCGGCGGTATTCACTTCCCAGCGT
>JAKFCK010000095.1:0-4429 GCA_036676685.1 Chitinophagaceae bacterium
TATGAATTTATGTTAAACATTTAACTACCAATGAACTATATAAAAATAATTAATCCCATTTGTTTATTAAATTTTTAAGGGGATTTAGAGAAATGCCTTGATCCAGCCCAACCCAGGGATATTATAAACCTAACATCACAAAAGAAAAAAACGTTTAAATAAAAAAAAACTTTGACCAATTTTTAAATATGGGACATTTGCAAAAATTTTAAGCAATGCGAATCGAAATATTAAAATCCAAAGTGCATCGTGCAGTGATAACAGAAGCCAACCTGAACTATATTGGTAGCCTTACCCTGGATGAGGACCTGATGGAGGCGGCAAACCTCATTGAAAATGAAAAGATCCAGGTAGTAAATGTCAACAATGGGGAACGCATTGAAACATACATTATTAAAGGCAAACGTGGTAGTGGTGTGGTGTGCCTGAATGGTCCTGCAGCAAGAAGGGGAGCAGAAGGAGACATCGTCATCATCATATCTTATGCTTCAATGGATTTTGAGGAAGCCAAACAATTTAAGCCTACCATCGTTTTCCCAAAAGAAGGAAATAAATTATAGGCAGTTAAGACATGAAAAAGCCGGGAAGAATCCCGGCCCTTTTATTTGTGATTGCTATGAGACATGTTGGATCATTTCAGCAGTTCAAAAGACTCTCTTGCCCTGATATCCCTTGAAGATGCGCCGATCATCAGGTCAAATTTTCCCGGCTCTGCTATCCAGTTAAGTTGCTGGTTGTAAAAAGATAGTTTGTTTTTATCTATCACAAATTGAATGGTCCTGGTTTCGCCTGTTTTTAGTTTAATTTTTTTAAAATCCTTTAATTCCATTACCGGCCTGGACACGGATGCAACGAGGTCCCTGAGGTATAATTGTACGATCTCCTCTCCATCTGCCTTGCCGGTATTAGAAACGGTAATTTCCACCCGGATATTGTCCCCGGGCCTCATTGATTTGGCGCTAAGTTTAAGATTGTTGTAGGCAAAAGTTGTGTAGCTTAATCCATAACCGAATTCGTACTTCGGGTAGATGGAAAGATCGATGTAGGCAGAGCGGTAATTGGCATCGCTATCATTTTTGGCAGGCCTGCCCGTATTCAGATGATTATAGTAGATCGGCACCTGTCCCACTTCCCTCGGGAAGCTCATCGGTAATTTTGCAGAAGGATTATAATCACCAAATAATACATCTGCGATAGCATTGCCGGCCTCGCTGCCCAGCCACCAGGTATATAAAATTGCCGGGGCATTCTCAGCCGTATAATTAAACACTAATGGCCTGCCGGCGTTTATTAATACAATTACCTGTTTGCCTGTTGCTAATAATTCTTTTAATAATTCTTCCTGTATACCGGGAATATTCAGCTTGCTCCTGCTTTTAGCTTCACCACTCATGTCCCGTCTTTCCCCAATACTGAGGATCACCACATCTGCCTGTTTTGCTACGTCAACTGCTTCCGCAAAACCGCTCCTGTCGGTTCCTTCAATTTCGCATCCTTTAGCATATAATAATTTTGCTGAACTACCGATTTTGTTTTCTAATCCTTCCCATTGTGTAACAATGAAATTAGAATCAACACCGGGCACTTCCACATCCCAAAAACCTTTATTTTGTTTGACGGCTTTTACCAGCGGGCCGATAAAGGCAATTGTTTTCAGCTGTTTGGAGAGTGGTAAAATATTATTATTGTTCTTGAGAAGAACAATTGACCTGGCTGCAACATCTCTTGCAGCTTTCGTATGCGCGGGATTAGACAATGCCTGCTGCTCACGTGCTGCATTGGAAAACCTGAACGGATCATCAAATAAACCCAACTCAAATTTTTTCTGCAGGATTCGTCGCACGGCGTCATCTATTAAGCTCACAGGCACTTTTTTGTCGGCTACTAATTTGGCCAGGCTGTTTTTATAATTCCGGCTTTCCATATCCATGTCACTGCCCGCCGTAATTGCAGATAATGCAGCTTCATACTCGTTGCCGACCGTACCATGCTGTTGCATTTCACCAATTGAACCCCAATCACTTACTACGAATCCTTTAAAATTCCATTTCCCTTTAAGGATGGTTCTCTGCAGGTATTTGTTTCCGGTAGCTGGTATCCCGTTCAGGTCATTGAATGAATTCATGAAAGTGGCTGCACCGGCATCCAAAGCTGCTTTAAATGGCGGCAGGTACGTTTCCCATAACATGCGATCACTCATATCTACCGAATTATAGTCCCTTCCTCCAACGGCAGCGCCGTATGCCGCAAAATGTTTTACGCAGGCCATGACTGCATCCAATGATCCAAGCCCATTCCCCTGGAAACCTTTCACCCTTGCAAATGCAATTTTAGACCCGAGGTAAGTATCTTCCCCCGCGCCTTCCATCACCCGCCCCCAGCGTGGATCACGGGCAATATCTACCATTGGGGCAAAGGTCCAGTGGATACCGCTGGCACTTGCCTCGGCAGCCCCGATTCTTGCAGAAAGTTCGATCGCATCAAGATCCCAGCTCGCAGCTTCTGCCAACGGAATAGGAAAAGTGGTTTTATATCCATGGATCACATCCTGGCCAAAGAGCAGTGGTATCCTAAGCCTTGATTCCATGGCAGCTTTTTGCCAGCTGGTTGTTCTTTCGGTCCCCAGGGTATTCAATAATGATCCTACCTGGCCTTTTTTAACCTGGGCCATTTTATCATTATCCTTAGTTACAGGCCCTGTGGCAGCACCGTCATCATTGTATTGGTTTAACTGGCCAATTTTTTCATCCAGGGTCATCAATTTAATTACGGAATCAACTTTCTGGGCAATTGTTTTTTTCTGCGCTGTTGCAGTTGGCAATCCCATGAACATCATGAGCACCAGGACGCATGCGGGAATATTTCTCATCATTAGTACACTAAGGTTTGGATAGCGTGGGGAAGGATAGAAACCTCAGCAGCATTCCCATCAACAGACAAATAATATTTAATTGGCAGGTCTGATTGATTCATGACCACCGTAACAATTTTTCCATCGGGATTTGCAAACGATGTGGTGAGCAACTGGCTACGACTGGCTACACTACTCACCCGCTTTGCCCCTTTTTCTATGAATTTAGAAAAATGGCCAATGTAGTAATAAGAAGGCGTATAAATAAGTTCGCCCGATTTCGTATCGGCATGCACCGGGGCAAAACAAAAATTCCCCACGTGATTCGGACCACCCGTTTGATCCAATAATATATTCCAGTCTGTCCACCCCACTGTTCCGTTGTTGAAGTCATTGATCATTGACCGGCCATATCTTTCCGCGTTGGGCCAGAACTGGTATTTTGCTGCATCGAACTTTTCAACGCAACCTTCGGTAAAAATCAGGTTAAAGCCAGGATAAAGTTTATTAACCTGTCCAACATTCTCAAACATAGGCTCCCCGCCGCTCCAGTTTTCATACCAATGAAACCCGATACCCCATACATATTTGGCGGCTTCTTTATCTTCCAGGATCGTGCTTGCTCTTTGGGTCAACAGATCCCTGTTATGATCCCAAACGATAATTTTTTTATCACCCAGGCCTGCTTTTTTCAATGTAGGGCCAAGGTGGTTTTTTAAAAAATCTCTCTCCTCTTCCGCAGTGTAGATACAGGACTCCCATCGTTGCGTTGCCATTGGTTCATTCTGCACCGTGAGTCCCCACACGGGTATACCAAGCTGCTGGTAACTATTGATAAACTTTACATAATAATTGGCCCAGGCTTGATGGAACTCCGGTTTCAGCTTGCCGCCCTGCAGCATATTGTTATTTGTTTTCATAAAAGCAGGAGGGCTCCATGGGCTGACGTACAGGTTTATTTTTCTATCCGCGGCTTGCAGTGCTTTTTTAATCAGCGGTATCCTGTATTTTTTGTCGTGGCTTACGTCAAATGTTTTTAAAGCCTTATCTCCTTCTGAAACATACGTATAACTTCCACTGCTGAAATCACTGCTATGAATAGTGGTCCTGATTACCGAATAACCTATACCGTTTTTTTTACTGTAATAGGCTTCCAAAAATTCTTTTTGTTTATCCGCAGGTAGCTGGGCAAATACTTCTGCGCTGGCATCTGTGATGGCTGCCCCGATACCCAGGTATGTTTGAAACTTTTTTTCCGGCATTACAAATACGCAGACTTGTGTTTCAAGTGGTTGTTTTAATACGGTAAAAGAAGCTGTCGCAGTTTTGGACAGCCTGTAGTTATTGGTATCTGCCGTGGTATACACTGTGACCGTCCTGTTTTTGACAGAGACTTTGCCGGGAGCAGGTGTTGGTTTAACCTGCGATAAACAGATGACCGGCAAAACCAAAAACGCTATTGAAAAGGCGAAAACTTTATTCATAATGAGATTTAGTTTTAAAATGTAAATACTACCAGGTAAATGTGCCCACAGCGCCTGCATCCAGGTAAGCGGTCACCCATTTGCCATTGAATTT
>JAKFCK010000096.1:0-5169 GCA_036676685.1 Chitinophagaceae bacterium
CGGAATTTAATGATTTCACATTCAATAACCCGGTAGGGTCAAGGGAGGTGGTTAGAACACAGTTTGGTTACCATGTAATCGAAATTACAAAACATGGTAATTTAGCCCCTGCATATAAAATCGCTTTTTTAGCGAAAGATATTACACCCAGCGATGCCACTATTAATAATGCAAGCCTGCAGGCTACAAAAGCTTCAGCTGTAAAAGACGCTGCTGCTTTTGCCGAATATGCCAGGAAAAACGGTTTACCACTCGTGCAGTCCCCGGCAGTGATAAAAGAAAATGATTTTAGCGTAGGTTCCCTGGAAGATGCCCGCCAACTGGTGCGTTGGGCCTTTGACGCCAAAAAAGGAGCTATCAGTGAGCCTTTTAGCATCGGGGATCAATTCGTTGTGGCCACGGTGGATAAAGTAATGGAAGAAGGAGTGCAGGATGTGGCAACAGCCAGGAGTGGTGCAGAAGTGATCATTCGAAAAGAGAAAAAAGCGGCGATCATCAAGAATAAACTTGGGGCAAATCCTACGTTGGAATCTGCTTCGGCGGCGTATGGCAAACAGGTTTTGCAGGCGGGAGCTGATTCATCTATTACCTTCAATTCACAAATAGTCACCGGCCTCGGACTGGAATCAAAAGTGATCGGTGCATCTTTTAACAAAACGTATCAGACCAAAGTTTCTCCCGCTTTTTCCGGGACTAACAGCGTGTTCGTGATTAAAGTGAATAGTGTAGGAACAAAACCGGCAGACGCACCTGAATTAGCCGCACAGCAGGCAAGCAGCCGTTTATCCGCCTTAAGAAGCCAGACGAACAACTGGTACGAAGGCCTCAGAAAAATGTCGGAAATAAAAGATAACCGGAGCAAGGTTTTTTAAAAATTCCAAAAAACGAAACTTCAAAATGCCGGCCCTTCTCAATGGGCCGGCATTTTTGTTTAAATTTGCAGGATGGATGAAACCTTTGTAAATAAAGTGGCGGAAAGTGGTATTGTTACCCTGAACCTGGAAGAATTTTATCCAAAGGACCCGGTGGTTGTTTTCGATATGAAAGATTACCTGTTCATGGGACTGATATTAAAAGAAAAAGATTTCCGGGAAGCCTTGAAGGAACTGGATCTTTCAACGTTTAGGGATAAAAATGTTGCCCTTACCTGTTCTGCAGATGCGGTAATCCCGATGTGGGCCTACATGCTCGCAGCCAGTGCGCTTCAACCTGTGGCCAGGGAAATTATTTTTGGGAGTGAAGAATTTGCCGTCCAGTCTCTCCTGCTGAAAAATATCGCCGCCATCCCTGCAGAAGAATATGCCGATAAAAGATTGGTGATAAAAGGCTGCGGAGAATTACCTGTCAAGGAAGCGGCTTACATTGAGATCACCAAACTACTCAGGCCCCACGCAAAAAGTATAATGTACGGAGAGCCCTGCAGCACGGTGCCCGTATTTAAAAAACCATTGGCCCGCCCTTAAAACCATCCCCGTCGCCGGAACAGGATGATCATCCATACTGGTATAACGAGCATCAGCCCGACAGAAATAAAAAATCCCCACTGGTTATGCAGTAAGGGAATGCGGTCAAAATTCATCCCGAAAATACCACCGATCACCGTGGCCGGCGCCAGGAGGCAGGTAACTATTGCCATTACCTTCATCACCTCGTTTAATTTCAGGTTCACATTACTCAGGTACAGGTCCTGTAGGTTCATCATCATATCGCGGTAGTTTTCGGCAAGATCATTTGCCTGCACAATATGGTCGTATACATCCTTGAAATATTTCTCTGTCCTTTCTTCTATTAAATCACTTTCGCTTCGCAGAATTCCATTCACCAATTCGCGTACGGGTGATATGCTTCTTTTTAAAACGATCATCTCCTTGCGGAGCTGGTTGATTTTAGCAAGGCTCCTGTTGTTGGGCTGCCGGATGATCAGTTCCTCCAGGGTCTCAATCCTGTCACCCAGTTTTTCCATCACCAGGTAATAATTATCTACGATCACATCAATGAGGGTATAGTATAAAAAATCCGAACCACTCTGGCGAACTTTGCTGCCATGTACTTTTAATTTATCCCGCACAGGGTTGAACACATCCCTGCTCGCATCCTCCTGGAAGCTGATCACAAAATTTTTCCCGAGGATGATACTTACCTGTTCTGTTTCCACAGCTGAATCTCTTTCATTGAAATAAAGCATGTTCAGCAGGCAAAAAACCAACCCGTTCAACTCATCCATTTTTGGCCGCTGCCCAATGGACAATATATCTTCCGTGATCAATTGGTGAATACCAAAATGTGCGCAGAGTTTTTCCACATCATCTTTCCGCAGGCCATCTACATTGATCCATGTATTTGAATCGGAATGCAGGAAAGGGTAACACTCATTCACATCTTTGAGCAAAAAACTTTCCACCTTATCGGCCCGGTATTCAAAACTCATGATCTTTGTTTCGGCTGTTAACTGCCGCTCCGGCATTACAGTCGGGTTCACATGCAGTACTTTTTTTGTACGCAACAGGTCAAGTGGATTAAGAATATATTCAAGGTAATGTTTCCGCGCCATCGTAGTTTGTTCGGGTAAATTTATTGTAAATAGCCCAGTGACTGAAATAAAAAAAGCAGCGCCCCCGCCGGCTACTGCTTACAATTTTAGATGCGAAAAAATATCCTTTAAAAAGCTGCGCTTTTCGGGTAACGTGGAAAAGGGATCACGTCACGGATATTCGTCATGCCTGTTACAAATAGAACCAGCCGCTCAAAACCGAGGCCGAAGCCTGCATGGGGGCAGGATCCGAAACGGCGTGTATCAAGGAACCAATCCATCTCTTCTGCAGGGATATGCATTTCTTCCATCCGTTTGATGAGTTTGTCATAACGTTCTTCTCTTTGTGACCCCCCCACAATTTCTCCGATACCGGGCGCAAGAATATCCATGGCAGCTACTGTTTTGCCATCGTCGTTCAGGCGCATGTAAAATGACTTGATGTCCTTTGGATAATCTGTAAGGATTACGGGTTTTTTAAAATGTTTTTCAACGAGGTAACGTTCGTGTTCACTTTGAAGATCTATTCCCCACTCTTCTACCAGGTATTGAAATTTCTTCTTCTTATTGTGGTTACTCTCTTTTAATATCTGGATGGCCTGGGTGTAAGTGATACGTTCAAAATCATTGTTCACAACAAATTCGAGTTTTTCCATCAACCCCATTTCGCTGCGCTCCACCTGGGGTTTTGATTTCTCCTCTTCTGCCAGCCGCTGCTCCAGGAATACCAGGTCTTCCTTGTTATTTTCCATTGCAAAGCGGATAATGTATTTAATAAAATCTTCTGCCAGGTTCATATTATCTTCCAGGTCTGCGAAAGCAACTTCCGGTTCTATCATCCAAAACTCCGCCAGGTGACGGGTGGTGTTACTGTTCTCGGCGCGGAATGTCGGGCCAAAAGTATAAATATCGCTAAATGCCATTGCCGCAAGCTCTCCTTCCAACTGGCCACTAACAGTGAGGTTTGTGCTTCTACCGAAAAAATCTTCTTTGAAATTGATGCTGCCATCTTCATTTTTTGCAGCCGTACCATCTAAAGGCAAGGTGGTAACCTGGAACATTTCCCCGGCACCTTCTGCATCACTGCCCGTGATGATCGGTGTATGCATATATACAAATCCACGCTGGTGAAAAAATTCATGTACGGCGAAAGCCAATGAATGGCGCACCCTGAAAATGGCGCCGAATGTATTCGTGCGGAAACGCAGATGCGCGATCTCTCGTAAAAATTCAAGGCTGTGTTTTTTCGGCTGAAGGGGGAATTTTTCCGCATCACTATCCCCGAGGATCTCGATTTTGGTCGCCTGTAATTCTACCTTCTGTCCTTTTCCCAGTGAAGGAATGACCTTGCCAGTGGCTTTTATACAAGCCCCGGTAGTGATCCGCTTCAGGGTATTTTCATCCAGCAGCCCAAGTGCCGCCATCACCTGGAGGTTATTATTTGTACTGCCGTCGTTTAGTGCGATAAACTGGTTATTCCTGAAAGTGCGTACCCATCCCATTACTGTGGCGTCATACCCGTTCTCCTCCTTTTCCAGGAGCGCTTTTATTTTAATTCGCTTATTGAACATAGAAAAAAATTATGGCTGCAAAGATAGAGAGACAGTGCCAGAGAATACATGGTAATTGTTATTATTGTTACGGGCAGGCACTGCGAAAAAAATTAACGGAAAGCCGGCTGAACCTGCTGGTTTGCCGGTTGTGATTACAGGATGTCCCTTACATGTTTTCCGATGTTTTGGGCGATTTTTTCGGTGGGCACATCATTCTCGTCATTTCCAAACGGATCTTCAATTTCTTCGGCAATCAGTTCCAGGCTGGCTAAAACATAAAAGATGAAAGCCACCACGGGCACCACGTAGTACCCCAGGCTGAAAACATATCCAAAGGGTAAGGTCATTACATAGATGAATATGAATTTTTTAATGAACACGCTGTAGGAATAGGGAATCGGCGTGTTTTTTATTCTTTCACAACCACCACAGATATCTGCAAAAGATTGCAGTTCTGCATTTAAAAAAATAAGTTGTTCGCCCGAAATCTTTCCATCCTGGTGCAGGTGGTTCACATGTTTATAAAGCAGCACACACAATTGATTTGGGATATGTTTCTCTGTGTCGATATTTTGAAAAAATTCTTTGTGCTCGTCGTCCTGGAATAAAGCTACCCGTGTTTTTTCACTCCTGAGATGCAGGTGCAGGGCCTGCGCATAAGCCGGAATTATTTTCCTGAAAAAATTTCGTTGACCTTTTTCTTCTTCACCGAGTATAACCGAAAGTTTCATGGCGAGATTGCGGCTATTATTGGTAAGGGCTCCCCAAAGTTTACGACCTTCCCACCAGCGATCGTATGCGGTGTTTGTTCGGAATACCAGCAGCATAGAAATTGCAAAACCTAAAAGGCTGTGCATTAGAGGAATATTTTTCAGGTGGTTATCTGCACTCAGCTGCCAGAAGTGAATTTCGAGCACAGCGATAATCGCACTATAAATACACATGCCCAGGATCATGGGTCCAAGTTTCCTGAATGTGTCTGCCTTGTGTAGCCGGAAAATGAAAGTGAACCATTCTTTCGGGTTATACGAAATCATCAGCAGTTATTTTGCTTCTATGTATTTAGAGAAATTATCGAGGCTCCAA
>JAKFCK010000097.1:0-3560 GCA_036676685.1 Chitinophagaceae bacterium
ATGGAATGGATCCACAGAATAATGGAGATGAAGTCCGCAAAAACTGTGGCATCCTTACGGAAAACGCTGGTTTATACCACGAGATGTCAGGGATGGATAATCTGATTTTCTTCGCAAAGCTTTACGGGCATTATGATAAAAATCAAATCGGATATCTTTTGGATGAGTTTGAACTTGCTGAGCACAAACATAAAAAAGTAGGGACTTATAGTACGGGAATGAAGCGAAGACTTGGTATCATTAAAGCGATCTTGCACAAGCCAAAGATTCTTTTCCTCGATGAGCCGACAAACGGACTGGACCCGGAAGGTATAAAACTTGTGCTGATATTGGAAACATTTCCTGCTCCAAATACAGCGGTGAGATCATCGGATACGTTGATATTATTAATGATCACATTCCCCAGGTTCCTTACATAAATTTCATAAGTAAGGTCCGCTGTATTATTATTCACCTTTACTGCATTTACCAGTTGTTTGGTAGTGCCTACAGATGGGGTAAAACTGCTGTTATCAATGGGTGCCTCACCCAGTTGAAAAGGTTTTTGGATGCCTAATGTATTTGAACTGATGGAATAGTCAAAATAATAACACATGTTGGTATTAAAGTCAATCCCTGTGATCTCTAACTGCCCGTTAAGGTAAGCGATACCATAACAATTATTTGGCATCGTTTGCAGGAAAGTAGCAGTAGCGTTTGTGCTGGTACTGTTATAATTATTTATTTCATACAACCTGGAGGGGAAACTTCCTAGCGTGGCAAACATCCTCCCGTTCGGCAAAATGGTAAGATCACCGCTGGTTACACTTGTAGGAAAGTTACCAGCCGGGAACTGTAGTACTCTTGTGTTAATCACTACGCCCGTGTTCACATCAAACTTGTCCATATTACACTGGCCGGTAGCAGGATTGTAATTCGATAGGGACCAGAGATCCCCGTTATTATCAAATTCAAAGTTGTTGGAGATATAACTATACGTGTAGGTAGGTGTTACAGGGATGGAGGAAGGGCAACTGATGTTCTGTGGCAAACCGACATCCAGTACCCATATTTTGGTTTGTGTGCCCGTCCGAATATCGGCTACATACACTTTGTTGTTTTTGGGATTGTAGGCTATGAATACACTAAAAAAATCAGGCAGCTGGGCCGCAAGGTTGCAGGAAGCCAATGACGTCGGTGCCACGCCCAGCGGATTATTTAGCAATGAGAAAACGGGGGAAGTGGCATTATAGCAGGTGTTGCTCCCAAAATTAATTAGAACAGAATTTTGCGACAATGCAGTGTTGGTGGTCAGCAGTAACACCGATAGCCACGCAAGCCCGGAAATAAAAATACGTTTCATCCTTGCAGGAATTAAATGATCAGGTAATAAGCAAATGAATATTCCGGTTTACCGAGGAAGTTTGGAAGGTGAAATGTCCGTTTCGGAACTTATTTATAGATTGTTTGCAGTAAAAGGCCCTATAAATATAGACATTTATTGGCATTTTCAAAAGCAAAGGGTATTTAAGCAGGAACAAACCCCGCTAATCAACCTTTCGGAGCTTTAGGATTACGGCCGCAACCGGTTACTAATTATTGGTTACTTCCGCCGGGGGGTCAAAAGTTTCATTTTTTTCCTCCTTCGGTTTGATCCCAAAATTATACCGGAGTGTGAGGCCGATCCTCCTGCTGTCGTTAAAGCGTTTTCCCACAGCGTTTATGCCTGCCTGTTGTATACTAAATTCATATTGGTTGGTGCGGAAGATGTCATTACCGGATAGAATAATATTCAGCTTCTTCTTCTTCAGGACGGCTTTGTTCAGGGATATATTCAACTGGCCAAATGTTTTAAGCTCGTAAAAGCTCTGCAATCCCTTCAGGCGCATAAAGCCATTGAGCGAAATATTAAAAGTGGAACTAGGTTTATAATTTTGAAACATAAAAATGGTCCAGCTTCCCCTTGTATACTTCAGTGGCTGGCCCTGGTAAACACCGGTATAATTGCTCACATTATGCTGTGCGCCCAGGTAGAAAAAATATTTTCCGCCGGGGGGGATGCCTCCCACAAACCGCAGGTACATCTCTTTATTTCTCCCAAGATTGTCGTAAGTGCGGTACACGATCTTTGTAGAGTCATCCTGGTAGGTAACATTGGTGAATATATCCGTCATGTCATTCAGGCCGATGGAAAATACCTGGAATTGGTCGGCCATAATATTGAATTCATAGTTGTTGGTAAACTGTGGCCTAAGCCGCGGGTTACCAACATCAAACAAAAACTGGTCAATATATTTGGGGTAGGGGTTCAATGCCTCATAAAAAGGCCGTCTTATACTGCGCCGGTAAATTGCATTCCCCGTGAGCATAAAACCAAACAGCCTGGTAATGTTTCGCCTCAGGTAGAGATAAGGAAAAAGATCGGTACGCTTTATCTGCAGGCTGGTATCTTTTGGAAAAAACTGGTTGCCCTCAATATTGGTATGCTCCAAACGAAGCCCGGGTTTTACCGTGAAACCGAAAAAAGTTTTGCTTAACTGGAGGTATGCCGATCCGATCTGCTCCTTATAACGGAATTGGTTGGTTTGAAAACTATCCAGTTTGCGCCCGTTACTACTGTCGGCAAAGTAGATGGCAGAATTTTCGCTTTTACCAGATGCCAGTTTTGCACCAGCCTCCAGTGTATAGGCTTTTTTAAGTTTTAGAACCAGGTTGGCTTCCAGTTCCCCTATATTTTTTTTGTTGTTGATGTTTCCATCGCCGGAGATCAAACTCCTGCCAGGAAACGTCAGTTCATTGAAATATGCCTGCCTGTTCTTATTGTTTGAATAATCATAGTCGGCTTCTATCTCCAGTTCGCTACCGGTTGAATCGATCGTCCATTTCAATTCTATTTCATTATTCCAAAATACAGCCGGCCCGCTATTCGTGATCAGGGAATTCGTTTTGCCCAGGAGGGATTGGCCTGACTGGCTAATGAGCGCAATATCGTTAACTGCTCTGCTCCGGCTATCATTGTGGGATAATCTCGTGCTGTAACCCACTGCCCATTTTTTGTTCAGTTCGATATCCACTCCGCCACTTAAGAAATGGCTTTGGCCGGGATATGTGGTAAAGGCTTTTTGGTTCACGACAGAACTATCCCTGCCCACATATCTTAAAGACGAAACTTCTTCAAAATTATTCCTGTCGGTAAACTGGTAATTAAGGTTCGTGTTGATTTTGTTTACACTCCTGTTAAGGTTTACGCCAGCAGAAAGTGTTGCATATTTTCCCTGGAAGTACCCGGCATTAAAACTTCCGTTAGTGCCCAGTTTCATTCCTTTTTTAAGCACAATGTTCACAATGCCCCCGCTGCTGCTGGCGTCATATTTTGCGGAAGGGTTCCTGAGTATCTCAATTTTTGCGATGCTGTTGGCGGGTAAACTCTTAAGCAATGATGCCAGGTCAGCCGCACCCAGTTTTACTTCCCGGCCATTTACCTGGATAGTGGCAGGTGTAGCACTGTTCAGGTAAACATTCCCATCCTGGTCCACGATAGCGCCGGGAGTTTTTTCCAAAACTTCATACGCATTGGTGCT
>JAKFCK010000098.1:0-5023 GCA_036676685.1 Chitinophagaceae bacterium
AAAACGTGGTTGGGGCCTGCAATCAGCGGGTCGTCTGCCTTGAGGGGAACATAGACGTTCCCGCCGCCCTTCACCGTCTGGTCGATGCCGTGGTCGAAGAACTGGCCGAAAAGGGTAAAAAGCGAATTGTAGGGCGGGGACAGCCCGACGTCCGTGGTCACGTTCGGGATGAAGAGGGTGCTGTGGGAGGGAACGCAGTCCGCGGGGTCAGCCGCAACCGGCGGATCGGCCAGCGGGTTCGGGTCCGTCGTGCAGGGGACAACGCCTTCGTTGCCCTGCGTACGCACGGGATTGCCGGCAGCGGAAACGGCTGCCGGGTTGGTGGAGGTCTGGTCAACGACCAGGTTGCTGATGACGCGTGGGTGCGAATCGAAGACGTCGCCCTTCTTCTGGGCGTAGGTCGATGGTGCCGGAGGACCGAAGATTGCGTTTTCTGCGTTCTTGAAAGATGCGGCGCCCAGCCGTGGGAACACCTGGTCTGCCGCGCCGAAATTGTCCTGCCCGGGCTCGAGGTGGTTGCAGCTGCCGTCCACCGTTCGCAGACCGAGGGAGAGCATCGGGCTTGCGAGCTGGTTCTTCAACGCGCCGCAGGGGCCCGTCTCCGCCGTCGTATCGGCCACATGCTTTTCGGCAATCTTGATCTGCTTCAGGATGAAGGACAGGTCCGAGGGGGTGACATTGAATCCTGCCCCGACAGGTCCCTGCACCGCGTTGGCTGCGACCACCGGCAGTCCCATGGCCGCTGGCATTGCCAGGGTGGTTACTGCCGCAATCAGCCGGAAGGAGACGGGCTGCTTACTTCGCTTGCTGCGTCGTAGACGCCGGTTGGTGGGTGGATCGGTGGGGGATCCGGATCGGTTTTGATCCGCGCCCCCGTCTGACTTCCAGGCTGAGAGTTTCATGGCACACCTGCCGCTAGGAGGGATGGAACACTGACATCGTGTTCTGCCCCACTCCTAAAAACCTTGGAGCAAATATGTCCTGCTAAGGCGCAGAAGCCGGCTCCCTTCAAAAGAACCACCCAATATTGGGGGTTCCCAATCGCAGCATTAACGTGCAAAGCCCGGGCAGGTCCGCTCATTTGTGGCCCCGCCCGGGCTCTGCAGTTTTGGGTGTTGTTGTAACCATGCTACCAGGTAAATTTTCGCTAAGTTAATCTTAAACGGTCAAATTCTGTGGTTAAATGGCAATGAATATTAGCTTACTGTGATGATTAACATTACGTTTCGACCATTACCAATGCATCCAACGAACTTATACCAATCTTTTTTTCAGATATAAACCCTTCTGCATATTTAACACCTATGCGTTTGCCAAACATTCTTGCACGTGCTATAATACTATCCAAAAAATCGGGAGTTGAAATGTAAGTAGTTGGTTCACCGTCATCCTGTTGACTAAAAAATTGTGTACGGTAAGCTTTCACGCTATTCATTTTCTGTTCAAAAGAATCACTTACATCAATTAATATATCAGGTTCATGATACCAGTCCTGTATATAATGTAAAACATATTTAGGACGCCACTTTTGTTGAGAATTGCCTTGTTCATCAACCGTTTCAATTTTTGACAAACCAGCCAGGAAACATGATTCTGCAATCAGGTGCCCTGCCCTTCCATGATCCGGGTGACGATCATCTAATACATTTGCAAAAACAATTTCCGGTTGATATTTACGAATGGATTGAATTAATTTAAGCTGGTGCGTTTCATCATTTACAAAAAAACCATCCCTGAATTTTAAATTTTCTCTTGCTACAACACCTATGATCGATGCAGCTTCAGCAGCTTCTTCATAACGGGTATCAATGGTACCTCTTGATCCTAATTCGCCTTGTGTTAGATCGATTATGGCTGCCGTTTTCCCAGCGCCAATTTCATTGATTAAGACACCGGAACAACCCAGTTCAACATCATCAGGATGAACACCGATGGCCAATATATCTATCTTCATTTGTTTTTATATTTATATGGGTATAATTAAAAATGCATGGCAACTTCGAATGCTAAAAAAAAATCCCTGCGAATGTAGGGAGAATTGTTTTGAGCACTTGTAATGTAATTAATTAACTGAAGACATAGGCCTGGTAAAACTATTATACCACATACCATCAATTTCTTTGACAATGGTTTCAATCTGGCGGTCGGTGGCATCCTTCATATCATAATCCTGCTTTAAGCTGCTGCCAAAAAAGAAAGCAACGGTTTGGTATAACCTGGCTGAAACGCCTCCTTTATATTCCCTGATAATGGAATAGCAATTATTACCTGTTTGGCGATTAATGAGTTTCATTAATACCCTGCCCTGGTATACGGATAAATTGGTAAGCGGATCTGCAAATTGATCTTTCAGCTCTTTTTCCCTGGACTTTAAATATTTCTTTCTTTCTTTTTTAGAATTAATGTTAGTGAGTTGTAGTTGAATTTCATTTAAAGTAACACCCGCAGTTCTTGCAAAAGGATATGTTACATAAACCGCATTTCTCAACCTGTTATATTCCCGCTTATATTTTTCAAGTTGCTTTTCGGACATGTTTGATACCCAGGCCATTTCTGATTCTTTATAAGGGATCAGGTCACCATCATAACAAATGGCGGATGTAAGTAAGGTGTCGTTAGGACCCCAATTAAGCGTATCGGGCATAGTACATTGAGCATGCACTGTAGAATTAAATGAAAGGTAGATCAATATGACAAAAACAATTCTTATCAATTTCGCAGGTATTATGGGGTTAAATCTACAAAACAAGTTGGATTAATGAAAGACATTAAAAATAGCATTATTGCTGTTTTCGAAATCTTAAATTTCCTCAACCCTGGACAGCTTGTTTAGCTTATTTCTCCTGACCATACTCATGATCAGGCCTATAACCATGATGATCGTGCCTCCCCAGAGTAAGTTGATAAAAGGGAATTTGTAGGCCTTCAGGGTTACATATTCCAAAATGGAATTAGATTCCTTTACACCCATTTCTATTTTATTGCCATCGACCTTATTCAACTGTAAAACCAGGCTTTCAGCGGTAATGGTATCCGGTAATGGAAATTGCTGGTTCTTGCTTGTTATTAATAAAGGTTCTGAAATATAAGTTGAATTGGTTTTTGAATACACTTTAACCCGGGCAATTGAGGCAATATCCTCAGGTGAAAATCCGGGCGTTGGAATATTGTCTTTAGAAGTAACATCTTCCAATACAAAGAAACCATTGGAATAATAAACGGTATCGCCAACCTGTATTACCTGGTTGTCAAATTGAGCCGTATCCTGGTTTCTTTCAGGGTCAGGAAGCGAAGTAATATAGGTAAACACATCCCTGTCAAGATAATGCTTGGCATCCGGATTGGCCATCAATCCTTCATTGCCTTTATAATTTACAAATGCATTGGGTGTAAGGGTAAATGTTTCTTTACCATCTTTTCTTTCAAACAAAATATTATAGTACCATAATGGCTTTGCAGGATGAGCGGAATCACTTTGATAAGTAACCCAATATTTATCCATATCGGTTTTAACGCCTTTTACCAGTGTCAGGTTTTCACCAGATTTCTCTGTGCTTTCTTCCCCAAAATTGATAAAGATGCCACTGGTATTTTTTGATAACATTTCTTTTTTAGAAGATGAAATGAGGATACCTAATAACATCAAACCAAAACCAACATGCGCAATTGAACCACCGGCAATTTTTAATGATCCTTTTAAACCGAGCCAGATATAAGAGAAATTAGCTGTAATTGCATATACACTACTCACAACACCTAACCAGATGGCACCTAAATAGCCAATTCCTTTTTTATCGTAATCAATATCACCGAATGCCAATATCAAACCACCGGCTACCAGCGAAGCAATTAATGGCCAGCGCATTTTCTTAAAGAAAAATTGCCTGCTTGTTGATTTATATTTCAGGTATTGGGTGATGGCTGTAAGTACACCAATTAAAATAGCTACAAAGATTTGTATCCGGTTATAACTGAATTCAGAATCCTCTCCAATGGCCAATGGTGTGAACAAAGTAGTATCCTCACCAGCAAAAAGGCTGGCGATTTTATTAAACACCGGAACGGATGTCATAACGATGATGGAAATGCCAGAAAGGAAAAATACAAGGGCACCAATAAACATCCAGAACTCACGGGATGAAGTCTGTTCTTCTTTAACCACATGGGGTATGTTCTTGTATCGCAAAGCAAACAACAATAAAGAAGGAACAACAAATATGAGCAGGAATAAAAGCAATTGTGCATTCATTCCCAGGTCCGTGAATGCATGAACAGATGCATCACCCAATATTCCGCTGCGTGTAAGGAATGTTGAATAAAGAATGAAAAGAAATGAAAGGATCATAAACAAATAGGTAGCTCTTAACGAGTGCCCTGTATGTTTAAAGATCAGCATGGTATGAACGCCGGCAATAAGAATTAGCCAGGGAACAAGCGATGCATTTTCCACAGGATCCCAGGCCCAGTATCCGCCAAAAGTCAATGATTCATAGGCCCACATGGCACCCATCATAATGCCAGTTCCTAATGCAGCTGCGGAGAATAAAGCCCAAGGCAATGCAGGCTTAGTCCATTCACCATATTTTTTTGTCCAAAGTCCGGCAATGGCGTAGGCAAATGGAACAATGACAGATGCAAATCCAAGGAATAAAACCGGTGGGTGAATCTGCATCCAGTAATTCTGCAATAATGGGTTCAGGTCATTTCCATCAGTAATAAAGCTTAAATAATCTGGCCGGGAAAAAATGGGTGCATCCATTTCGTTCCGTAATAAGACAAATGGGTTGGAACCTATTTTGGCTCCGAACACATAAATACCCGCAACCATGGTTGCAAGGCAAAACTGGGCAAAACTCAAAACCGCCATCACAGGAGCTTCCCATTCTTTTGCCTTAAACATTAAAACGATTCCTAGGATAGCATGCCAGGCAGCCCATAATAGGAAACTTCCTTCCTGCCCTTCCCAGAAACAGCTTAACAGATATTTGAATTCCAGTGAAAGGCTGCTATGCTGCCATGCATA